>NZ_JBNQGD010000302.1:38442-56024 GCF_050436765.1 Arachidicoccus sp.
TATACTTTGCTGGACAAGTATTTGTTTACCGCTACCTTTCGTGCAGATGGTTCTTCGAAGTTTTCGCCTGAACACAGGTGGGGATATTTTCCTGCCGGAGCGGTTGCATGGAAATTATCACAAGAACCTTTTATGCAGCACATCAATTGGTTGAATAATATAAAGATTAGAGCTTCTTTAGGTGAAGTGGGTAATAATGGTATTAGTGCTAATTTATGGTCACAACAATGGGGATCTGTAACCGATCAAAGACAGGAGTATGATCTTAATGGTGTTCCACAGTCTGCTTATGGCCTGGCTTCTTCGGCGCTGGCCAATCCAAACCTTAAATGGGAGACAACCATCACACGGGATGCCGGAACCGATTTCTCCCTCTTTAATAATCGTTTATCGGGAACAGTGGATGTCTATTGGAATACCACCAGAGACCTCCTTATGTTGACCTCTAATCCGGCGGTTTCGGGTTTTACTTCGATTTATGCCAATATTGGTCAAACTAGTAACAAGGGATTAGAACTCTCGCTAACCGGGTTAATTTTCGAAAATAAGGATTGGAGAGTAAGTGCAGGCGGTAACATAAACTTCAACAAGAACAATGTGGATGATTTAGCGCCCGATGTAACCGGGCTTTATACTACTGCTTGGGCGGGTACTTCCGCTTCTTTTCCATCAAACGATTATGTCTTACAACCAGGTCACCCAGTTGGATTAGTTCGTGGTCTAACCTATGAAGGAGTTTATACGCCTGCTGATTTTGATTACAATACTTCCAACGGAATGTACACTTTAAAGAGTGGCGTACCCGATATTGGTAGTTGGATGTCTGTTGTACATGGACTTTCTGCTGCCGACCGTCCATCCGGTCAGATTGCCTACCCGGGGCTTCCAAAGTATAAAGACTTGAATGGTGATGGTGTAATAGATGATAATGATGTTTCTGTTATCGGAAATATGAATCCAAAAAATACAGGTGGTTTCAATCTTAGTGCTAGTTACAAAGGAATTGATTTCGGGGCTTATTTGAATTGGAGTTATGGTAATCAAATTTACAATGCCAATAAACTAGCTAACTTGTATGGGCCAAAGGAACAAGGAGTTTACCAGAATAAGTTGGCTTTTATGAACAGTTCCTATAAGATTTATGATGTCGAAAATGGGCAACTTATACGACTGACTACACCGGATCAATTAAACGCGGCAAACAAGAATGCAACTTTACCCTTATCATATAATGAGGTAGTTGGAGCCTCGTCACTAGGTATTGAAAATGGTTCATATTTACGTTTAAATACGCTTGTTTTGGGATATACTTTGCCGAAGGCCTTAACATCAAAGGCCGGAATAAGTCGTATTCGTGTATATGGTAGTGTTTATAATGTGCTTACAATTACCGGATATTCCGGAATTGATCCTGAAGTAAATACTGATCCGGTGCACAACCATGCGACCTATCCTACCATAGGGTTCGATTATGGGACTTATCCACGTGCACGTTCATTTGTATTCGGCCTAAATGTTAGCTTTTAACAACTAAAAAATTCCAATTATGAAAAGATTAATCAATTATATAGCAGTATTTATATTGTGTGTCATTTTTTCACAGTGTAAGAAAAGTTATTTGGATGTTTCCTCACCGTCCAATGTGGACGATAAATTCGTCACTTCGACGCCTTCACAGACATTTGAAGTACTCTCTTGGTGTTATGCCAATTATCGTCAGAACTGTATTATGGGGACATATAGATGGAATGATCCCATTGGTTCGGATATCGAAATGTATCCAGAGGCAAATTCCAGTAATAACCTAAATGCAATTTTACAGCCTTCCCTGATACCTGTTGATGCAATGGCGACCGGATTTAATAATCTCTATACGACTATTGCCTATGCATCCAAGGTAGCCCAACTTATTGCTGCCAAACCGGCTTATCAGGCTGATGTAGCCGCTGGTAATACTTCCGATTGGACTCAGCTATATGGTGAAGCCATGACGATGAGGGCCATGTGTTATTTTGATTTGATAAAACATTTTGGCGATGTACCCTATGGATATGAGAATAGTTATGTAGTCGATTATGGCTTAAATTCCAGGTTTGATATATACGACACCCTTATTTCTTCTCTTAAAGCTGCGGAACCCTTTATGTATGTTTTAGGGCAGGGTGGCTTAACAGCCGAACGTCTATCAAGAACCTATTGCGATGCATTAATAGGAGAGTTGGCACTTTTTTCGGGCGGCTATCAAACGATAAGGACAGATGTACCGGGACTATATGGAAATGTAAAATTCATTACTAAAGGTACACAAGCGAATAATTGTGCCTATGCACAACGTAGTGATTCTCTTAATTATTTCAAAATAGCTGATCAATATTTACAATTGGCTATTACGAATGCAGGTACCTGTCATTTAATTACGTCTGACAACAGGACCTACGCAAACAATCCATATCAGCGTGTTTTTCAGTATTTTAATGATCTACAGGTATCTCCCGAGTATTTGTTTGAAGTAGGTAATATACAATCCGGACCTTCAGGTCAAACCACAACGAGCGAATATCCCTATGCTTTTGGCCGTCCTTCAGCCGGTGGCAGTAGCAATGCATTTCCTACCAAGACTTTTGACGCACTTCGTATTATTCCGACTTTTTACTATGGCGACTATATCAACGGAGATAAACGTCGAGATGCTAGTGTAACGGTTACCGGAAGTACTGGAAAGGGCAATGAAACAATGCTGTCTTTTGTTCCAGGTAATAAAACAAGTGGAGGGATTGCCATCAATAAATGGGATGACAATAAAATGAATCCACCCTACACTGCTGCTCAAAGAGTTTCGGGTATGGACTGGTGTGTTTTGAGAATGTCAGATGTGATGTTAATGCTGGCAGAGGTCAAATCTAAATTGGGTGAGAGTGGTGACGCTATTAGTTTGGTCAACCAAATTCGGGAAAGAGCTTTTGGTAATGGCAGTCACGATATAAGCGGACTAACCGGTGCTGCATTAACTGCAGCCGTATATGAGGAACGTAAGCTCGAATTGGTTGGCGAAGGAACAAGACGCTGGGACATGATACGGTCAGGCAACTTTTCTGCAGATGCAATAGCTGTACAGCAAGCGATGCAAGCGATGGTAAGCGACCTCAGTACCAAAGGATATCACAGCTTTGCTAACGGGAATGTTATATCTAATTATATCTATACTAAAATGGTAAGTCTAGCAAATCCATTGACCTTTGATGCTGATACGACGAATCCGGCGCTTTATCCAGGCTGGAGAGGCCAATATGATTATAGCACGCTGGCAGGTAGTGGTGTCGTCGCATCCGCCCCGCATAATGTGGCTATCGAAGGATTATTTAGTTATATTGATCCGAACGGGCCAGTAGCAGCTTTGTTAGTAGGTCAGGGTTATAAAAAGACCAATTGGGGAATTGACATTGTCAACAATTTTACCAGCTATCAACATAATATTCTATCCGGAATAACGTCAGCTACCGATGCACCCAGGTATTATTGGCCAATTCCTTCAGCAACCCTTATCAGTTCTAACGGAAAAGTTACCAACGGTTACGGGTTGCCCAACCAATAGTTGAGCAAGTTTCTTAGTCCTTAAAATCAAGTGAGAAGATAGTCATTATTTGGCTATCTTCTCCTCGATTCTTTGCCTTGTTTTGCTGTAAGCCTGAACTTCTGTGTTCATCCGGCTCCCACTTTGTAAAAACGCCTGTTTTGCATATTTCGCTTAACATGGCTTCTATTTTTTCCCTACTTTCTGTGGTAATTATATCCACATCAATCGATGTATATGCAAATCGGAAAATGCTTAGGTTCGGCCCTGCGAATTGTCTTTCTAATTGCTCTGTTAGAACTGCATCGAGATTCTTGAATGTTGCAACGACAAGTCAAAAAAAAGGACAATAAACTAATATTACTGTCTAATTTTTGAAATCAAAAAAAGGACAGTAAATTGTAATTACAGGCATAATTTTGAATATAATCTATTTAAAATCAATAAACTAGTTAAAATGAGTCATGAGGCATAACTCGGGAAGATCAGCTGGAGACTACCTCTCTTCAAATGCCAAATCGACATACCCCCTTGTTTTAAGCCATTTTCACTTCCTGACATAGAAGAATTTATTTTTATTTTTTGTCGATTCTTTATACCAACGTTGCCATCTATTTTTGTTTATTATAGTTAGGCAACCGTATTTTTATTGGTTCGATTTCAGAATAGAATGTCGTTTGTGTCCTTTCTATAATAACCCCAAAGATAAATTTTAGACTTAGGTTAAGTTTATCTGTTAATGTTTTAATTACAGAGGATTTTATTTTAAAATGGGAAATCGCCTATTAAAAAAACATTCAAAAATCTAATCTGTTCAAAATTATTTAACAAGGCCAACACAAGGTAGTCGCTGATTAATCTGATTTCAACATATTAATGTAAAAAATACATTTATTGCAATCGATACCGACATCGATTGCGTAAATTTTTGTAACTAACAAATGATAATTAATTTTTTAATCCTCTACTTTGGTGTTAAGAAAAACCAAATACTTTCACTCACTAAAAAAATTACTCCGCAAATGAAAAAAAATATCCTATTTATTTTTCTGCTTTGTTTTACAACTGTTGCATTCGCACAGAAGGGGGTTGTTTCCGGTCATGTAACCAATGAAAAAGGACAACCTTTAGATGGCGTTTCAGTAAAACTAAAACAGATGAATATTGGTACTCTTACTGATGCTTCTGGGAATTTCACCCTTAATCTTTCCAAAGCGAAAGTGAAGAACCCAACCTTAGTTTTTACTTACACCGGTTATAGTGATCAATCGATAATAGTAGAGAGTGATAACCAGAAAATTCTGATTGTCCTAAAACAAAGTACAAATGACCTCAATGATGTAGTCGTAATCGGATATGGAACTATCAGCAGAAAGGACCTAACGGGCGCTGTTTCTTCTGTTACAGCAAAACAATTGAAAGATATTCCGATCAATTCGGCAGAGGAGGCGTTAGCCGGCCGTTTGGCGGGCGTGCAGGTCACGGGATCAGAGGGATCCCCTAACGCAGAAGTCTCCATAAGGGTGCGTGGGGGAGGATCTATCACACAAGATAATTCTCCTTTGTACGTGGTAGATGGAATGATTGAAGATAATGCACTTTCGACGTTATCGCCTCAAGATATCGAAACGATCGATGTATTGAAAGATGCGTCCGCTACAGCAATCTATGGCGCCAGAGGCGCGAATGGGGTGGTTATTATTACAACAAAAAATGGGCAGCCGGGTCACTCTACGGTTACTTATAACGGATTTGTTGGCTGGCAACAAGTGAATAGAAAACTCGATGTAATGGATCCTTATGATTTTGTGTTTTATCAATACGAAAGGAGCCGTGGTAATTCTACACTAGAAAGTGGATTCACGACTTCTTACGGAAACTTTGCTGATATCGATTTATATAAAAATGCACCCGCTGTTAATTGGCAGGACCAGGTATTTGGCAGAAGTGCTTTTATGCAAACACATAATGTGAGTGTAAGTGGCGGCGATAGTAAAACGCAGTTTGATTTAAGCCTTTCAGATAATGAAGCACAGGCTGTAATGATAGGATCTGATTACAATAGAAAATTAGTCAATTTCCGCCTTACACACAAAGTCACTGACAAACTGAAAGTTGGCTTTAATGTAAAGTTCAACAACCAATCGGTTGATGGTCAAGGTACATCCAATCCGGGAAGTAGTGGACTGAATTTTCTCAGGCAGGCAGTCAGGTATATACCTTATCTGGCCCCAGGTCAATCCGTTTCTTACTACGATCCTGAGTTATTGGACAATACTTCAGGCAACGGCTTGTATATCGTGAATCCACTATTGTTGATCAATGCGCAATACAGAAAACAATACCAAACCAGAATAAATCTGAGTGGCTATGCTGATTGGACCATCACAAAGTTCCTGAGTTTTAGAACGACAGCCGGGTACGATTATTATCCTACTAAAACCAATTCATTTGACGATAGCATTACCTCCAACGCAATTTCCAATGGTAACGGAATGCCGATCGCAACTATTGCAACTACCGACAGATATACTTTTGATAACTCCAACGTATTTACGCTAACCAATAGGCAATTGGGCGGAGCATTTAATAAAAGCAATAAAATTGATTGGATTTTAGGAGAAGAGTCTTACCAGGTGCAAAATGAAAGTCAAAATACTGTACAGCGATTTTTTCCATTGGGGACGACAGCCAGTGAGGCCTTGGGTAATTTGAATTTGGCAAGCCCTCCAATAGGATATGCTGAGCCTTTGCCAACAACCAATCAGGATGAACAAAGAATATCTTCTTTTTTTACCCGCGTAAATTATGCATTTCAGGATAAATATTTAGCCTCCTTAAGTATGAGAGCAGACGGCTCATCCGTTTTTTCCCCCGAAAACCATTGGGGCTATTTTCCTTCGGCATCTTTAGCTTGGAGAATTTCGAAAGAAAAATTTATGCAAAGCCTGAAGCCGGTAATTTCTGATATGAAATTACGCTTAAGCTATGGAGAAGCCGGTAACAATAGAATTCCAAGCTTTCTTTATCTTACGCAGTTCTCAACTTCTTCAAATTATTACGGATTGAATAATCAGTTGAGCACGGCTTTTGGACCTGTTGGACTTGTTAATTCTCATTTAAAATGGGAGTCTAATATTTCTAGAAATATAGGTCTGGATATTTCGTTTCTAAGAAACAGAATTCAACTAACGACTGATTATTACAGAAACAAAACCAAAGACCTGTTGGTAAATGTTACCGTACCAACTACATCGGGATATGAAAAACAATATCAGAATGTAGGCGCTACTTCTAACAATGGGTTGGAAGTGCAATTAAATGCAACCATTATTGAAAATAAAAATTTCTTATGGAGTGCCAACTTTAATATTTCCACCAATCAAAACAAAGTACTCAGCCTTGGGGGAGAACAATATTTTACAGTTAACTCCGGTTGGGCGGGTAGCGCTAACCCGGATGATTTTATTGTAAAAGTAGGAGCACCCGTGGGAAGTATGTATGGTTTGGTAAATGATGGATTCTATACAGTAGACGATTTTGATTATGATCCTAATAATACAAAGCAACCTTATACACTCAAAGCCGGGGTAGTAAACGATTCTAAAATTACCGGTACCCCGCAACCGGGTACAATTAAATTTAAAGATTTAAACGGAGACTCTATTGTCGATTTGAATAATGACCGAAAAATTATAGGTAATGCCAATCCTAAATTCTTTGGTGGACTCAATCAGCAATTTGTTTATAAGAATTTTGACATGAGCATCTTTCTTAATTTTCAAGTTGGAAATGATATAGTCAATGATAATAAATTGGAGTTTAGCAGCGGTTATACCGTTGGTGCTAATTTATTGGCCATAGATAACAACAGATGGAAAACCGTTAATCCGCAAGGTCAGGTAGTAACCGACCCAACGGCATTAGCAGCGCTTAATAAGAATGCCACCTTATGGCAGCCTATGACTACCGGTAGTTCTTGGACACCACAATCTTGGGCAATTGAAAATGGATCTTTCCTTAGAATTAATAATATCACGCTGGGCTATACATTGCCTAAAAGCCTATTGAGTAAAGTAGGTATAAAAAAGTTTAGAGTATATGGTACTCTTAATAACTTGGCCGTAATAACAGGCTATTCAGGTTACGATCCCGAAGTAAATACAAGACGAAGTGTACCAATGACGCCAGGTGTAGATTATTCTGCTTATCCGCGTGCCCGTTCTTTCATCTTTGGCGTGAATGTTACCCTTTAAAAAATTAAAAACATTTTATATCATGAAGATTAAATCAATAATTTATTACGCTTTATTCCTTTCGGTAGGCGTATTACAACTTTCTTCCTGTAAGAAGTATTTAACGCTCAATCCCGTTTCATCTTTCGGTCCGGACGTGGTTTTCGGAACTGTTGCGAATGCGCAAAAGGCAGTCTATGGTGCCTATCAGGAGATGACCGGAGATAATGGATACGGTATTCGTGTCAGTATGTATTTTCCGTATGACAATGATTTGATGATGGGAGCCGGAGGGCATAATGATGGAGATAGAAGAGATATAGGAAGGTATAACCTTACATCGAGCAACCAACAAATATACAAACCATTCAATCAAATGTATGCCGGCGTTGAAAGAGCCAATTTGTGTATCAAATACATTCCGCAAATGAGTTTATATAGTAACGGTACAGCCCAGCAAAAAGGAGAATTGCAAAGACTGTATGGGGAAGCACTTACCCTAAGAGCCCAGTATTATTTTGAATTAATAAGAAATTGGGGCGATGTTCCGGCTCAATGGGTACCTTCTTCGGATATTCCTAATTTATTCTTAGCAAAAACAGATAGAGATACCATCTATGACCATATTTTGAATGACTTAAAAACCGCAGAAGATTTAGTTCCTTGGCGTTCAGGTGTAAGTGCACTGGGTGATCCAAATGATGAGCGTATTACAAAGGGTGCGGTAAAAGGTTTGAGAGCAAGGATTGCATTATTCCGGGGCGGTTATTCTTTAAGAAGGGATAATCAAATGGAAAGAGGATCCAATTATTTGGACTATTATAAAATAGCCGATCAGGAGTGTGCGGATATTATTCAATCCGGCGAGCATAAACTCGATCCGAGTTTTCAGGATTTGTGGCAGAATCAATTAGATGCACACCAAATAGACCCTTATGGCGAATTTATGTTTCAAGTGGCCATGAGTGGAGGCACATCCAGTACAGATAGTAAATTGGGGAAATATAATGGTCCTAACGGGAGTCTAACTATTTTGCCAACTTATTTCTATATGTTCGATTCTGTAGATACCCGTCGAGATGTTACGATTGCTCCTTACAAAATAAATAGTGATAACACATTATCGGCTGTTGGGTTATCTAGCTTGGCTGATGGTAAATTCAGGCGTAACTGGATTACCAATCCAACAATTGATATTAGTAATCAGGCTCAAAATTTTGGTTTGAACTGGCCCATTCTTCGGTACGCAGATGTACTGCTGATGTATGCTGAAGCTGAAAATGAAATTAATAATGGCCCTACTGCCGCTGCAATAGATGCTTATGAGCAAGTGAGAAAACGTGCATTTGTCGGAAACCTAAGTGAAATGGGAACTACTCCAAGCGATAAGGCAGGGTTTTTTAATGCAATCGTTAATGAAAGGGCATTAGAGCTTGGTACAGAAGGCATTCGTAAGTATGATTTAATTAGATGGGATTCTTTGGGCACTAAATTAAGTGAAACCAAGCTGGCACTTGCAGCCCTTAGTAATAATGCAGCCCCTTATGATACTTTGCCCGCAAAAATGTATTATGTCGCAGGGCCATCCACGACAACTATTAACTGGATATCCTCTTTCTATCACCCTTCCGCTACGACGACACCACCCGGTGCAACTTCTGTAACTTGGATTAGTAATATTTTGGGTGGTAATCTTCAATACTTTGCAGAAGGGTTTAAGCCAAATCATAGTGAATTATTGCCTCTGCCCCAAAGCACTATAGATGCCAATCCAAATCTTAAGCAGGATTATGGTTACTAAATAAATTGTCTTAATAGAATAAATAAAATGAATAAGGACATGACAAAAATAAAATTTCAAAATATCTCTTTAATAGGTATGGTTGTCTTAATAGCTATTACTGCTTTTTCCTGCAAAAAGTCATCCATAGACTATTTTAACCCTAGTAGGATGTTTACACCGACTTCTATTTCTATTACAGGAGGAGACACCGCCGCATATATTTCTTGGCCGGCATCGCTTTATTCTGCAGCAAAGCAGGTGAGCTATACAGTGGAAATATCAAAAGATTCCAGTTTTGCTACAACCCCGGATTTATCTATAGTGGTGAACGCAAACTTTAGAACAGTTACCGATGATACATTGCGCGATAGAACTAAATATTATGTTCGCGTAAAAGCCAATGCCTCCGGAACTTCGAGTGAATCATCTTGGGTAAAAGATACGGTTGGGTTTACATTAGTTGGAATACAAATTTTTAATCCATTACAATCTTCCGATATTATAGATAATAAAGTTAGGTTGACATGGACAACTACTCCCGGGGTGACTGAAATTGACCTAACAGATCCTGCGGCCAATGTTATAAAAGTTCCTATTACTGACAGTATCAATACAGCAGGTGAGATTATCGCAAAGGGGTTACTGTCAAATACCAAATACACCGCTGAAATTTTCGCCGGTACAAAAAGCAAAGGCTTGTTAAGTTTTACGACGAAGTTGTCACAAGTAGGAAATAACATCGTCGACCTAAGGGGTATTGCCGATGCCAATATTTTGAATGATACATTGGTAAGTGGAATTCCTAATGGAAGCGTGGTATTATTAGACAGAGGTATGACCTATGATATGTCTGCGACCAGCTATGTAATTGATCAGTCGCTGACAATCGAAAGTGGCCTCGGCTTTGGAAGCCCAGCGACAATAGCCCTGGCAACCAATTTAGATGCATCGGGTACAATTGATTCAATAACATTCTCTGATTTGACATTGCTCGCAAACGGTGCTAGTTATTTTATGAATATCAGTAAACCGGCTACTATTGGAAAGATGAGCATTCTTAATTGCACGACCGAAGGGGTTTATAACAACTCGTTTATTCGTATGAAAACATCCGGCGATAAAGTTGCTAATTTCTATATGAATAATTGCATTATTGATAGCATTGGTATTGGTGCAAAATATGCTGTATTTTATGCCAGCGGAAGCAGTAACGCTTTGTTTGATAATATGGAAATCGACAATTGCACCTTTAGTGATTTCTATTATTTTGTTCGTCAGGATGGTGTGACTACTACTTCCCTAAAAGTAAATAATTGCACTTTTGATAATATGATTAATCAAAGTGGGTATTTTGTAAACTATTCCGCTGTATTCCCAACTTCCTTTGCCTTTACCAATTGCCTATTTGGTAAGACATTGGATCCTAGCAACGCAAATGGTATTAAGTCAAGCGGCGGCGCCGTCTTCAATAATTGTTATCAAACTGCGGATTGCATATTTAGTGCGAATCCATTGGTTGGAACCAGCAGTTACAGTGGAACATCTTATGATTTGTTCGTGGACCCGGACAATGGAAACTTTAGTTTCAAAGATGGGGCTTTTGCAGGCAAAAGTTCAACAGGGGACCCAAGATGGAGGTGATAAGACAATATACTGCCTGATAAGTGTTTGTCTATCAGGCAGTATAATTTAAGAAAAATTAAATATTGGAAATGAACTTTAAGCAAATCCGAATGATTGCTGCTGTTTTTCTTCTAAGCTTTGGCTTTTTTATGCAAGCCTCGGCACAAGAAAATTTGAAAGCGGAGATAGAGAAATATGTAAGTGCGGCACCGTTTAAAATGACTGCGCCGGTGTTACCTAATATTCCCGACATTAGCGTTGATATTACATCTTTTGGTGCAGTAGGCGATGGGCACACTTTAAATACAGAAGCTATTACCAAGGCGATTGATGAATGCGCGCGTAGGGGCGGAGGTAAGGTTACTATTCCACCCGGTCTATGGCTTACGGGGCCGATAGAATTAAAAAGCAAAATCAATCTTCATGTAGAATTGGGAGCTATTTTGTTGTTTACCAAGGACCATAGCTTGTTCCCCATTATTGCTAGTTCAGCCAAAAGCCGTACATTTTTTGTCAAGAATCCGATTTATGGATACAAATTACATGATGTAGCCATTACCGGAAAAGGTATTCTGAATGGTTCTGGTGACAGCTGGAGACCCATTAAGAAGGAGAAGACAACGGAGGGACAGTGGAAAAATTTACTAAAACAAGGAGGGATAGTCAGTGCGGATGGTAAAATGTGGTGGCCTACTAAAGAAGCCATGGATGGCGAAGCATATATAAAAAAAATACAAAAAGAACATAAACAAGTAACGGCTGATGATTTGTTGCCGGCACGCGATTTCCTGCGTCCTTATATGGTTTCTTTAGTCAATTGCAGTAAGGTACTGATTGACGGACCTACCTTTATGAATTCGCCTAAGTTTGCGCTTTTCCCTAAATACTGCGATAATCTAATTATTAGAGATGTAAAAATTAACAACGAATGGTATGCGCAAAATGGCGATGGAATAGATATTTCCAATAGTCAGAATGTAATTATTTATAAATGCACCGTTAGTACGGGCGATGATGGTATTTGTATGAAGTCAAGCAGGCCTTCTTCCGATAAAACAGATACCGCTTGTTTGAAAAATATACTTATAGCAGACTGTATTGTTTACCACGCTCATGGAGGTTTTGTTATTGGTAGTAACACAGACGGAGGCATGGAAAATATCAGTGTAAGCAATTGCAATTATATCAATACGGACATAGGTATCCGTGTGAAAAGTAATCGCGGGAGAGGAGGCCTGGTGCATCAAATATATATCGATAATGTCTACATGAATAATATTGCCGACGAGGCCGTTGCCTTTAACACCTACTATGAACAAAAAGCTAAGCCTACAGGTGATTTTCAGTTGAATGCAACGACTCCGAGGTTTCAGGATTTTTATTTGAATAATATTTATTGTGTAGGCGCATCGACGGCAATCTCTCTAACCGGATTACCTGAAATGCCCGTCAATCATTTGTATTTCTCTAATATAAATATTACAGCGAAGAAGGGGTACGAAGCCGTCGATGCAAAGGATATTTCTTTCAAAAATGTCACAATAAACGATCATGAACTGCGTCAATAGTCGCAAGGGCGGCATTGCTATTTGTTGATTTTTTAAATAATATTTTATTAAAAAACTATCTTTTTGACATTTGATAAAAGCGCAATCGTTCCCAATATCGATTGCGTAAATAAATGCCATTAACTACTATTATATGCACTTTTAATTTTATAATTTGCTCATATTCCTCTGAACAAGAACGTAGTTGCTTTGTCTTAGGATGTTAATTTTTCAAAAAATGAATAAACGTATTACATCTGTTCTAAGTATTCTTGCTATTAGCTTTTCATTGCCGGTTTGCGCGCAGCAAAATATCCTTCAAAAGGACAGCATCGCAATGATAAAATCCTTCCATGTAAGCATGCCAGCCTTGCCGGTCTTACCTGCCTTTAAAAAAGATACGCTTAATATTAAAACTTTAAATGCAAAGGGTGACGGACAGTTTCTCAATACGGTAATTATCAATAAAGCGATTGCACAAATAAGCGCAAGTGGTGGTGGCGTAGTGCTGATACCAGGTGGCGTTTGGCTTACCGGCCCATTGGAAATGAAGAGTAACGTAAACTTGCATCTCAATCGGGATGCCATTGTTTTATTTACGAAAGATAAAGATCAATATCATTTAACTGAAGGTGATTATGAAGGACATCGGGCGGTAAGAAATGAGTCTCCTATTTACGGAGAAAATTTAGAGAATGTGGCGATTACAGGTCGTGGTGTCATTGATGGTAACGGTGACGTATGGCGTTCGGTAAAGAAAAGTAAATTGACACCTGATCAATGGAATGACCTTTTGCAATATGGAGGTATCCTAAGTGAAAATAAGCAAACCTGGTATCCCTCGGCAAGTTATTTGAAAGGTAATAACACCAAAGACGCCGGTTATATCCAGTCGGGGAAATCTTTGAGCGACTATACAGGTATGAAGGATTTTTTTAGACCCAACCTTTTAGTTTTGAAAAACTGTAAAAATGTATTGTTGGAAAATGCGACTTTTCAAAATTCTCCCGCCTGGTGTTTGCATTTACTGATGTGTGAAAATCTTTCCATAAAGGAGGTTAACATAAAAAACCCTGCATATGCGCAAAATGGCGATGGGATGGATATTGAATCTTGCAAAAATGTACTAATTGAAGGCAATACACTTACTTGTGGCGACGATGGTATTTGTATAAAATCCGGTAGAGATGCCTTTGGAAGAGAAAGAGGAATGCCCACCGAGAATGTGATCGTACGTGGCAATGTTGTCTATCATGCACACGGCGGATTTGTTATTGGCAGTGAAATGTCCGGCGGTGCGAATAATATTTTTGTTTACGATAATTCTTTTATGGGAACCGAAAATGGTCTCCGCTTTAAAACAACCAGGGGGAGAGGTGGCATTGTAAGTAATATTTATATCTCTAATATTTTTATGAAAGATATACAAAGCGATGCCATCCTTTTTGATATGTATTATATGGCTACGTCCAGCGCTGTAAAGGGTGTAAAAATAAAACAGTATCCAGTAACCGTTGCCACGCCGCAGTTCAAGAATTTTAAAATAAGCAATGTTGTATGTGTAGGCGCCAACAGAGGCATTTTTGTCAGAGGTTTACCTGAAATGAATATCCAGGATATTTCTTTTAAGAATATTACACTGGAAGCTAAACAAGGGGTGGATATTGAAGAAGCAAAAAATATTAAAATTGAAAATTTGCATTTGAATGTCTCTGATAAAAATTCATTGGTGAAAATTTTAAATGGGCAACAACTACAATTTGACGGATTATCTTCCGATAACAATGTAGCGCAAATATTCTCGGTAGACGGATCGAAATCAAATCATATTGATGTGGCCAATGTCCATGTTGACCACGCTGCGTCTAAAGTTCAATTACTAAATGGTACTGCTGCTTCCAGTATAAATTTTAATTAAAAAACTATGAAATTGAAATTAAGAGTTGCTTTTTTCTCCCTGTTTTTCTGTTTGGTAAGCTATTGCTTCGCGCAAAAAACCGACATAGCAAAGTTGACTGCAGCCACCATTATGGATAATTTTAATCCAAAGCCTGGTGACGACGCAAAACTTACGGAGTGGAACTATACACAAGGGGTAATGTGGACAGCATTAGAGCAATTGTGGGAAGCAACAGGGGATGGCACTTATTTTAATTTTGTAAAAAATGCAATAGATAATTATATAGATGATAATGGAAATATTAAAACCTATAAGTCGAGTGACTTTAAGCTGGATGATGTTTTAAACGGGCGGAATTTATTGACCCTTTATAAGGTAACGCAAAAGGTCAAATATCTTAAAGCTGCCCAAATTTTAAGAACGCAACTGGCGCAACAACCCAGAAATAAGGAAGGCAGCTTTTGGCATAAAAAAATATATCCCAATCAAATGTGGTTGGATGGTTTGTATATGGCAGAACCATTTTATGGTGAATATGCAAAAGAATTTAAGGAAGAGACAGATTTTGCGGATATCGCGCATCAGTTTTTATTGGTCAACAAATATATGCGGGATGCAAAGACTGGTTTATTGTATCATGGCTGGAACGATACCAGGCAAGAGAAATGGGCAGATAAAAAGACCGGCCTTTCCGAGAATTTCTGGGCGCGGGCAATGGGTTGGTATGGAATGGCTCTTGTCGATGTATTGGATGATTTTCCTGCAAACAACCCGGAAAAAAAGTCTTTAATTAGGGTTCTTTCTCAATTTGCGGAGGCCATTAAAAAAGTACAGGACCCGCAAACGGGCCTTTGGTGGGATGTGTTGAATTTCCCTGACCGTCAAGGGAACTATTTGGAGGCGTCGGCATCTTCCATGTTTGTTTATACATTGGCAAAAGCAGTACGCAAGGGCTATATACCGGCCGCTTATTTGCCTGTGGCTAAGAAAGGCTACGGGGGTATACTGCATCATTTTGTGCATATTGGTAACGATGGAAAATTAATGTTATCCCGAACTGTTTCTGTAAGTGGTTTGGGTGGGAATGCCAGTCATTACAGGGATGGAAGCTATGAATATTATCTGCGTGAAAAAGTAGTTGATAATGATCCTAAAGGATTAGGTGCATTTTTGCAGGCAACAAATGAAATGAATTTGCTGACGACTTATTCGCTGGGAAAGAATAAAACAGTTTTGTTAGACAGCTATTTTAATAATGAAAAAATAACCGATAAAGCTGGTAATAGTCATTCATTTCACTACAAGTGGGAAGAAGAAGATAATAACGGTTACTCCATTTTTGGAAAGGCCTTCAATCGTTTCGGGTTTGTAACCAAGACAAGTTATGATCCCCCCACAAAGCCATTATTGAAAGGTGTAGCGGTCTATATTATTGTGGATGCAGATATTACTACCGAGAATCCAACGCCTAGATATATGACGAAAGCTTATGCTCAAACGATTTTCGATTGGGTGAAAAAAGGAGGCGTATTACTAATAATGAATAATGATAGTGGTAACGCGGATATCAGACATCTGAATATACTGGACCAAATGCTGGGGTTTACTTTTAATGAAGATAGTTACAACAAGGTAAAGGGAAGGGAATTCAAAATGGGTGGCATTCCTATAGCAAGTAACAATCCGGTTTTCAAGACTGCTTCCGAGGTATATATCAAAGAATTATCTACCATTCGTGTTGAAGATAATAAGGTCGAGAAAGTACTTACTAAAAACGGGCGGACGATTGCTGTCACCGCGGCTATCGGAAAGGGGACTGTTTTCGCCGTTGGGGATCCTTGGTTTTACAATGAATATACAAATGGTCTTAAATTGCCTCCTTCTTTTCAAAACTTTACTGCGATGGAGGATTTGATTAAATGGCTAACTCCTAAAACAGACAATAAAATAAAATAACATCAAAATGCAGCAAGGCGAAACTGATTTATTACAGCTATCACGTACGAATCTGATTCATATAAACAACCTACCGGTACCTTCTTCTTTAATATTGAATTTGCCCGAAAAGGTGTTACAATTTGGCACGGGCGTCTTATTAAGAGGTTTACCCGAGGATTATATTGATCATGCCAATAAGCAAGGTATTTTTAATGGACGTGTAGTAATCGTAAAATCCACCCAACAAAACAATGTAGATGATTTTAAACAGCAAGACGGGCTTTATACGCTGTGCAAAAGGGGATGGGAAAATGGGAAAATGATCTCTGAAAATGCCCTGAATGCCTCTATTAGCAGGGTTTTGAGCGCGAAAGAACAATGGGATGAAGTTATTAAATGCGCGCACAACAAGGATCTGTCTGTCATCATCTCCAATACGACTGAGGTGGGCATTGTATTAGATAAGACCGATAAAATATCGACCACCACAGCTCCTGCTTCTTTCCCCGGTAAATTAGTTGCCTTGCTGTGGGAAAGGTACCGAATTTTCGAAGGCGCGCAAACGGCAGGTTTGGTCATCATTCCCACCGAACTCATCGCAGACAATGGCAAAAGACTCAAAGACATTTGTTTAGAATTGGCAGCTATCAATAAGCTGGAGCCTGCCTTTATTGACTGGCTAAAGGAAGCCAATGATTTCTGTGACTCCCTGGTCGATAGAATCGTGGCCGGTAAAGTAAAAGGTAAACAGGGAGAAGAAATCCTGATGAAACTAGGTTACAATGACAAGCTAATGATTATGTCGGAAGCATATGGCCTGTGGGCTATCCAGACATCTAAGCCCCATTCTAAAAAAGTGCTCTCTTTTGCGAAAGCCAACAGCGGTGTCATCGTTACCGGTGACATTGAGCGGTTCAGAAGGATGAAATTATTTTTGCTCAATGCACCTCATACCTTTACGGTTGTCATTGCCATGGCTTGTGGT
>NZ_JBNQGD010000303.1:0-7612 GCF_050436765.1 Arachidicoccus sp.
TGGTTATTATGTTGATAGCTAAAATAGGACTGGCCAACACTATTCTTTTCTAAATCTTTTAAATATGCATTAGATAAATATTTGTCCAGTGGGATAAATAATTTTTTTTCTGCTGCGAACCCTATCCAGGGATGGTCTATGACCAATATATCAAATATCTCTACCAGCTTGTCAATTGGCTTATCCGCAAAATCCTGTAATGTTCTTTTGTCCCAAGTTATGCTGATTTCGTTAATTTCGTCAAATCGTTGAGCGGTAGCAATCATAGGCGTATAGCCTCGACTGTGATTCCAAGTTATTCCGTTTAAGTGTTTTTTTGAGCTCATGAATACTTATTAGTCATTCAAATATAAATATAATATTCATAAATAAAAAAATAAAATTCTAATAAAATTTCATGAACAATCAACAATGTATTAATTTTAACCAAATTTGTCTATAAAATCGAAAGAAAATAATGCCAGTAAAAAAGATAAAAGAAGAAGAAGAAATGGTCGTAACGGAAGTTAAATATCATGCACCAGCGCTTGAAAAAGGCTTAGATATATTGGAGTATATTTCTATGGAAGGAAAACCCGTTTCACAAACCGATATAGCCACCGGAATTGAAAAGAGTCCCAATGAAATTTATAGGATGTTGATCTGTTTGGAACATAGAGGCTATTTACTCAGGGATGATGTTTCAGGTAAATACAGGCCTTCAATGAAATTGTACAATTTATCCCATAGGCATTCACCAATAGATGAAATTAGGAAGGCTTCGCGATATCCGATGGACGATTTGGCTGAAAAAATCAAGCAGTCTTGTCATATTGGTGTACTCTATCAGGATAAATTAATTGTGATTTCTCAAGCCAGGAGCCCAGAGCCTATTGCCCTTTCTATAGAAGAAGGTAGTCTCTTCCCATTAATGCTTACTGCTTCCGGCAAAATTTTACTTGCTTTTATGGAAGAGAATTCAAGATTTGAATTACTTAGAAGAAATGACCTATTTAGTAGCTATTCTTTACGTAAGCAGCAAAAGTTCTTGGCTTCTTTGGAAGAAATTAGAGAAGAAGGTCATTATCTCACGCCAAGTGATTTGGCGACTGGTGTAATGGATATCACTGTACCAGTAAGAAATGGGAGCGAGGCGATCGCATCACTTACGATTTCTATTTTGATGACTCAAATGAAAGATACCATACCTGCCGAAAATATTGTCGCTGATGCTAAGTTGGCTGCACAGAAAATTTCTGCCAATCTCGGATTTAAAGTTAGTGGTTCCTAAATTGCGTCTCCTTAATTTCCATTTTTATGTGTTAAGAGATTGACTATATCGGCTTTCCTACTTTTAGGACTTACAATTAAGTCGATGAGTTTTCCATTTGTCAAGGTGCCTTCCACGACTGTCGCATAAGGTGCATGTAGTTTAAAATGAACATCCCAGTCTTTTGGCCAAGCGGGAAATAAATATATTTTTTTTCCATTGGTTTGTAAAAGCATTTCTTGCAAGCCAATCATTGCAGTTCCACCCCAGTTATGATCTGGTGTCCAGTCAAATCCAGGACCCCAAAAGGCGGGAAATCTATTTGGGCCGTTTTTTATTTTTTCAAGTTCCAGTTTTTCGGCTGCTTTGGTAAGACCCAATCTTGCAGCAAAAATGTTGTCTTGTTTCCATCCGACAAAACTTTTATTTTTTATAACCGTTGTGTCATAAAACCACGTGTTTCGAGCTGTATCTAAATTAGGTTTTCCAACTCCGTAAATGCCCCATGGAAATACAGGATAAAGCTGTGGTGATTCTACATTATTTATTCTTTCCCAAGCGGCTGCAGGAGAAATAGTCGTATGACCATTTACCATTCTAAACGAAATAGGTGGTATTCTGTGCAACATCGCTTGCCATTTTTCTTTTTCATTTTTTTGAAAATAACTATCAGGTAATTCTAGCAAATGTTGCAATACTGTTTTTAAGGCGGCTATAGTAGAGGATGAATTGTAAGTCATCTTGTAGGTTTCGCAAGCCGAACCGGGGAATAATACCAAATGTCCATTGGCATCCAATATTTTTCTTCCTCTTTTTCTTGCTAAATATTGATAATGTGCATCAAAAAAAGTCAGACAACTTTTGATAAGTGGCAAATATTTACTGATGTCTGAATTATTATAGAATTTAGTTTCCAATATCATATTACAAAACTCGAGATCGGTGTCCCAAAGATATTCCAGCCATGCATTATATTCCATCCCTTTATCGTAATTCAAGGGTCTCTTCCATCCATATTCACTGGGATTTGGCAAGCCGAAATCCTCTAATTGCTCTGTAAAACAAGCGCCTGGATGTTGCCAGTAAACTTCGGACCTGATTTCAGCAGTTTTAAGCAATCTGTTATAGAAGTTGAATTCAGATTGCATCATGTCATAATCACCACTTTTTAGCATCGGATAATAAATCAACCTTTGATTTTGCGCAGTGAAGGTACCTCCACCCCAATTTCTAAAGTCAGGTGTAAAAATATAATTACTATCCACTAAAACAGGATCAGTTGTAAAAAGCCCACCATTAAATTTAGTGGGGTATTTTCCATAAGCGTTGCAGGCAAGCATGTATCTGAAAAGTTGATAATTGCGGCCGGCACTCCAAACACCTGTATCTATATTTTGTTTGCTCGGATCAATGATAATAAAACTGCGCTCCCAAAATTGTTGCCACCAATTTTTATTTTTATCCCAAATAATAGAATTATTTTCTTTACTGATGTCATTACTTAGTTGATTAAGCGACTCGTTCCAAAGGGACTGATATATATATTGTCCCGTACAAAGCCCTATTTGAACTTCAATTTTTTTACTTTTATGCTTCGTCTTTAAAGCCCAAGCCCGATAAGGTGTGTTTAAATATTTTCCCATGGAAGTATTATCCGCTATCATATTTTTCCCTTGAACAAATCCGCCAAATGTCAAATTTTTAAGCGGGTCGAATAATTCGTTTTTTACACTATCCAAGCCTTGTTCTTTCACCGTTGCGTCAAATACCGTTGGCGATTCGTTTCTATGATAAAAGACTATTTTATTTTCATTGAAGGATACCTCGTCTTTGTGGGTCGTTATAATACCCTGGGGGGCAAACTTATAAGAGTTTTCATTGTTTTCTTTTCCCTTTACAATATGGTCTTTATATCGCCAATTTTCATAATAGAGGATTGCAGAGATTGCTTCCTTGCTTTTTACGTCTAAATGTATAACGGGCTGTTTTACTTCCACCCAAATATGGATGTTTGTTGTATTTTTTTCCCCATTTGAAATATAAATACTGCCATCTTTGAGATTTAATTCTTGTCGAAAATGTCCATTTGCAAATGGGTTCGGCCTTAATGTCAATCGTAGTCGACCTAACTTTAATAATGCATTATTTTCATCAAAAGTTCCGCTCCGAGCAACATAAAAAAATAAATCGTTTCCCTCTACCCACACGTTTAATCCTACATCGCCGCCACCACAAGGCATAGAAGCTCCTGCATTTTTACTTTGACTATTCCAAGAAATATTATACTGATTTAGTTTGGCGAATTGGGCGGATATTTTGGATGCAAAGAATAATCCAAAAATGATGGTAATAATTTGTAGCTGTTTCAAAATATCAAATTGATTCTTTAGTGATGCATTCTCACGAAATTACAGTTTTAATATTCAATTTTAAGCTTCGATTTTTTAGGAAGAAGTTAGAAAAGGATTTTATTGGATCCGTTTTAATCCGAATGGCGGCCTAAAGGGATAAGCGCTTGGATGTCTTTTATCACCAAAAAAGCGCTTATATTTTTTAGATTCGATGGTTTTAGTTTCTTTCGTTCTCCTGCTAGAAATTTACTTATTGTCGCCATTACTATAAAAATTGTTTTCTTCGTCTTCCTCGCCGATCTCTTCGTCCTGGTCATCTAGTTGTGCTCCCGGAATATCCAAGTCCTCTTCCTCGTTTTTTTCGTTTAAAATATCACCATCGTCATCAACATCGTCAACAGCCGCTTTTCGATTGGCTTTGTCGTCTTCTGAATCCGTTTGCTCTAATGCCTCTTTTTGGGATTCTGTGAGGTCTGAATATTTATCTTCGGTGTCGAGGTCGCTTGAATAAGCAGGCATATTATTTTGGAATAATCCCAAACCTTCTTCATCATCTGAGGCAATGGTTGTATCTGCCATTTCGCCCAGATATGGTGGATGAATATTCTCTTGACCGGGAATGTCGTTGACTTCGGGTAAATTTATTTCAAAACCCTCCTCGTTAAAATTAAGGTTTTCTGTTTGGTCTTTTTTTAAGTCTTTATTTTTCTTTGTGTTTTTCATTGTATATTTTTTTAAATGTGACCCAAATTCCATGCCATTGAGTTGGATTGATTGCCGCATTATAATTCATATCAAAGACCACTGGCTGCCAAACTGAATTGTGGAGATGATTCCTCAGATTGTATACGCTTTGAGAATATTTTGAACTTCTTCTCTTATCCCAGATTATTAGGATAATATAAAATGTTGATAATCAGCTTCAATAAAAAAAATGAATGAAAGTTTTTTTAGGAATATAATTTGTTTGCAGAAATTAATTGGCACTCAAACTTTCATAAACGGCGACAGCCAATTAAATTCTTATAAATACGTTAAATAAATACCTTATGTACACACAACAATACGATGTCTTCTTGCTTAGAATTATTGAAGCAAACCTTGACAGAATTGAGGGATATAAAAAAGCAAATTCTCTTATCAAAAAAACGTCATTTTTGACTTATTTATTTGATCAACGTATTAAGCAAAGTACGGCATATGTTGAGCGGTTGAATAATTTATTAGAAATGCAGGGTGCCAATGCTATCATTCGCAAATCAGCTTCGGGGTATCTATATAGGTATTGGCGGAGTATTAAATTTTATTTCTCGAAGGATAAAAATAAGTCGATTTTGTCCGCTTGTATAAATGAGGAAGAGAATTTGTTGCGTCAATATGAAGAAGTTTTGGCGAACGATGCTATCGACTTTTATTTCCCTTTATTAAGAAAAATATTGGAAAGGCAACGCGATAGAATTATTGTTATGCGCAATAAGTTAGATATCTATTTGGGAAAAGAAGAATCCTTTTATTTAAATCAGTCCAAATTGATCCCTTTAAACGAAGTAGGATAATTTTTTACAGGGATTGATTGTCGGTATCTCTAAAATATTGGAAAAATAATTACCTTATGTGACATTGTTAAATTATCGCGAAGTTTTGGTGCCGCCAACGATTCACCACAGGTGGCTTATAATTAACAGATCAAAAGATGGGGCCTCATTCTAAAAAATAAAGATTTTTGGGTTTTACTGCCCAAGACATATAAATAATTAGAAAAAATATAAATCCTCTTAGATAAGAAGTATTTTTGAGCAAATAATACTTCTTTTGGGAAAAATTAAAAAACATAAATTACCCTTTATCAGCATTACCTATTGGTTCTTACTCTTGTATATCGTCTCTGCATTGGTATGGTGGTTTATTTCGCTGGAGAGGCAAAATAATCAAATGTATATTTATCGATTTGAACAGTTGAAAAAAGATGAACCTTTTTATGCCGAGAAAATTTTGGCTTTGGATGATGCGAAAGCGAGAAAATCAATGCAATACATAGGAGAAGGGCTCACATTCTTTGTATTGATAATGGTGGGCGCTGCTTATGTTTATCAAGCCATTCGTCGGCAGATTAAAATTGCAGAACAACAGCAAAATTTCATGATGGCTATTACTCACGAATTGAAAACGCCGATTGCCGTTGCCCGACTTAATTTAGAAACCTTACAAAAAAGAAAATTGCAAGCGGAACAGCAAGAAAAGCTAATAGCTAATACGCTTATCGAGACCAATAGATTAAACACGCTGACGAGCAACATCCTAATTGCAGCACAATTAGAAGGGGGGAAGTACCACGCAGATTTTCAAAGCCTGCACCTTAGCAACTTAGTAGATCATTGTTTGAATAGCATTTCTGTACACTACCCCTCAAGACGGTTTACCTGCGATGTTGACAAAGATATATGGATCAATGGTGAGCCTCTTTTGATTCAAATATTGATCAACAACTTATTGGAGAATGCTGTAAAATATAGTACTCCGGGAAGCTTAATTGCGGTAAATCTTTCAAGGGAAAATAACCGGAGTATTCTTTCAATAATTGATGAAGGATTGGGTATTGCGGCTCATGAAAGGAAAAAGATATTCAATAAATTTTATCGTGTGGGAAGTGAGGCAATGCGTAAGACAAAAGGTACCGGACTGGGATTATTTATTTGTAAAAAAATTGTACAGGACCATAAAGGCAATATTACGGTGATTAATAATCTGCCACAAGGCAGTATCTTTATGGTACAAATACCTTTATTAAAAAGAAAGTAAATGAATACACAGCATAGCGGCAATATTTTATTGGTAGAAGACGAAGAAAATTTGCACGAAGCTCTAAAATTAAACCTGGAGATAGAAGGTTATACGGTTACGTCCGCATTTGATGGCAAAAAGGCTTTAGAGGCCGTGGGTAATGAATATTTTGATTTAATTATTATGGATATAATGTTGCCGGAATTAGACGGGATAAGTGCCACTGAGCACATTCGTATTCAGAATATTGATACACCCATTTTAATATTAAGCGCCAAGGATGCTACTGCGGACAAAATAACGGGCTTAAAAAAAGGTGCGGATGATTATCTTACCAAGCCCTTTGACCTGGAAGAATTGCTATTGCGTGTAGACAAGCTTATATTGAAAAATAGGAAGTTGCAAGATCGGGAAACGGTCGGAGAGGAGTATAGTTTTGGTAATAATCAAATATTTTTTAGTGCACAGGAGGCCGTTAACTGGCAAGGCAAAAAAATCGATCTGAGCAAAAAAGAAACAATGCTCTTAAAATTATTAATCGAAAATAAAAATGAAGTTGTCACACGTGAAAAGATACTTCAAGCTGTTTGGGGCTACAATGTATATCCGGCTACCCGAACTATCGATAACTTTATTTTAAGCTTTAGAAAATATTTCGAAAAAGATAGCCGTAATCTCCAATATTTTCACTCGGTCCGTGGCGTAGGTTATAAGTTTACTGATGAGATTTAGCGAATTAATGCTTTAATTTGTTTTAATACTTCTTCACGTTCAGATGCTGCTATCACTGGCATATACAATGCTTTGTTGCAACGATTAAGAATGTTTGTAACAGTAATAGTGGTTGAGGAATTCGTTTGCTGCAATTTCTTGAGCAATTCGTTTTCATCGCTTACACTAGTATGTAATTTGTCTTGCAAAAATTGAATCATCAATGCTTTTGCTAATGCAAAGAATTGATGAGCATCACTTTCTAATTGTAAATCCAAAAGAGAATCATTCAATATTTTCTTTTTCGCTTCAATATTTTCTTGCACGGCGCTTGCTGGAGCAGCAAGAAGCTCTTCTACGGGCTCTTTAATAATTACTTCTTTCTTCTTCTTAGATTTGTTTAGGCGCCAACTCAATAGCATAACTAATAAAAGGATCAAGGCAATTCCTATTATTATCCATAGGTACTTTTCGCTCCCTGCGTTGGTAATGATAGGCATTTCAGCTGATGGTGCTGCAG
>NZ_JBNQGD010000303.1:7622-20224 GCF_050436765.1 Arachidicoccus sp.
AATTTTATACTGTCAGAAGAAATAGTCTGGTAATCGTTTTTCTGCGTATCGAAATAGGAAAATTTAATCGCAGGTATAATAGCAATCCCCATCTTATTGCCTATAAAAGGCACGTCAAAAGTTAGGGTACGCGGCATGGGAAATTGGCTTCGATCAACTGCCTGGCTATCCCGAGAATCGTAAGCCTGTATATTGGATGGCCAGTCAATATCAGGAATAGTTACTCCGTCAAGATTGCCTGTTCCGGTAATTTCAATATGTAAATTATTATTTTCCTGTGCAGGAAGGCTATTTTTTTCTACTGTTGCGACAATCGAGAAATTACCAATGGCACCACTAAAATTTGCCGGCCTGTTTTTGATCGGAAGGGGTAATACTTCTATGTATTTGGGGCTGCTCTTCACCATCATATTAGCTGAACGATATTCGCGACTGGGAACATCCAAATAACTAAACTGGCTATTTACAGAACACGAATCTAATAATATTTTGCCTGTTTTTAAGGGGGTTAATTGAACTTTTCTTACGGATTGGGCACGATAGCTTTTTCCATCAAATTGAACATTGAATGGATATTGATTTTGTTGAATATCAGCCACACTAAAGCTACTAAAAGAAGGTATTTTAACCGGCCTCCATGAGCAGTTTACAGAACTTAAAAACTGATAGTCAGCTAATATCGGTTCTCCCAAATAGCAAGTAGTTTTATTAGGTAAAATGCGAATAAGGAATTTACCTCTAGTGGCATCGTCCAATGATTGCCCTTTATGGACAATGATGCCGGTGGTTGGTGGAGGCGCATCATCCATACCCATATCACCGAACAAAGAAGCGATGTTTGGCATCTGCAAGCCGGTTGTCGCTGACGCCGATGATTGAACGGAAGCTAAATGGGGCTTTGATTTAACTTGAATAGCTACCGCATCGCATTTTAATTTTTGGCCATTAATCGTTACCGTTAAGCCAGGTACAGTGAGTCTTCCTGTGTGCTTGGGTAGTAATGTGAATGTGTAATTTATACTGGAAGTACTTTTCCCGTTAATGATAGAAACACTGCTGGAGCTACTTGTGCCTTGTTGTTCCCAATCATCGAAGTTTGGTGACGGAGCGTCTTGTCCGGATGAAATATTTTTATACGAATAGGTTACTTGCAGTGGATCCTGCGAACCAATGGTTTTATTTGATACTGACAACGACAAAGACATTTGGGCGTTACCCGCAAATGCCATGAGTACCAAAAATGCAACAAAAAGAGTTTTCCACTTGTTCATTGAATAAAAATATATCGATTATAATTCTTGTAAAAAATGCAGGCGTAAAGTTTGTAAATCGTATTGAAATTGTTTGTTAATAAATATTTTAAATTCTGATGAAAATATTACCAGCTTTCGGGATGTAAAGCCTTATCCTCCGGGTGATATACCGGAACGATATTGGCTCCATCTTCCGTTACACAATATTCCAAGTCTTTTTCGAGCCCATAAGCCTGTAACCTATGCCAATGCGTGGTTTCTCGTATAAATTGTATTCTGTCCGTCTGATGTAACTTATGCATATCTTCGGCCATTAAACTACTGTCGCAGTGAATCGTGAAATGAGATTTTATGCGGTGAATAACTGCTCCGGCGAATAAAGTATCTTCGATATTGAATCGGTCTTTCCAGCCTGAACATCCCAAAATCACATTTTTATTTTGGGCTATTAAATAATTGCAGACGGCAGAAAGGTTTGGGAATGAACCGGTAATCACTGTGGAAGCTCCCTGTTTTAATGCCAGGTGCAGAAGCTTGGTACCATTGGTAGTTGTTAATACCAATATTTTGCCTTTGATAAATGAAGCAGGATACTCCGCGGGTGAGTTGCCATATTGTAACCCTTCAATCACCTTCCCATCTCTTTCTCCTGCCGTTATAGCGTTTAATGCTTTTCCTTTTTCAATGCAATCTTGCACCTCGGCCACAGGATAGACAAGTTGAGCGCCATTAAATAAAGCAGTTGCAATGGTTGAAGTTGCTCTGAAAACATCTATAATTACAACAACTGCATTTTCTAAATCATATAAATCTAATAACCTGGGTGATAAAATGGTATATAAAGTTGGTTTATTCATCTCGCGAAAATAAATAACTTTTAACCATTACCATAACTTCCATTCAATTAATGAAAAGCTTTTTATAAACTTCAGTTTGCGTCCGGGAAATAAAATTTAATACACTATTTTTGTAAAGGAGGTTTAATATGATGGTTAATCAGATGAGAATAAGACAATCGTTAATTGTGGTATGCTTGCTTTTATGCCTTATGCTTACTTCGTTTAGTGGCTTTGGGCAAAAGATAATAGGTGATTGTACTATTGTCTATAAGCTAAAAGCGGAAAGTAAGAATGTCGATGCTAATGCATTGAAAAATGCTTCAAAGATATTTTATGTACGCGGAGGAATGTCTCTTACAGAAATTAGGTTCGATAATTTTTTACAATCTACAATTTATAATAGAAATGGTGATAAGGTCTATGTATTGTCAGAACTGAACGACAACAAATATATGTCGGTTTTAGATAAAGAACAGTGGAAAGCGCAGTTTGAAAATTATAAAGATTTGAAATTGGAAATGCGTGGTGAGAAGAAAAATATTTTGGGATACATGTGCAACAAAGCTATCGCTACTTTGAATGACGGGACGCAAATAAATTTGTACTATACGCCTGATTTAAAAACAACCGCTCCCGAAAACCCCTATGAATTTAATGATATAAACGGTCTTGTTTTAGAATATCAGGCCTTTATCAAAAATAAATACAAAGTAACTTATACCGCGACTCAAATTGATTTCGATCCGGTACCAGCTTCAAAATTTATCATTCCCAAGCAAGGCTATCGTTTATTGGATAATTCAATGAATCAATAAGCAGACAATAGGAAAATTGCCGGCCTTTTGTGCAGTTCAATGTTTTCTTTTTTCCACTGACGAATAGTTTTTGTTTTAATACTTTCTGCCTCAGCTGTTATATCTACTGCTATACATAGTTTTGTATTTGGCTGGCAAGTCACTAAAATTTCTTTTACCAAAGAATTATTCCGGTAAGGTGTTTCAATAAAAATCTGGGTACAATTTCTTTTTTGTGCGTCATTCTCTAAAGAAAGGATTGCTTTTTTACGTTCCAAGTTTTCAATAGGAAGATAACCATTAAACTGAAATTGTTGGCCATTCATTCCGCTTGCCATCAGTGCCAACAAAATGGAGCTTGGCCCCACTAATGGATGGACCCTGGCGCCAATTGTTTGCGCGACGTCAATTAATATTTGTCCGGGATCTGCAATACCGGGGCAGCCCGCATCACTGATAATGCCAATATTTCTACCATTTTTTAATTGTGCGACAAATGCGTCTTTAACTTGGTCTTCCGCCTTATGAATAGTAAACCATTGATAACTATCTATTACCATTTCTTTCCACAAGCGTTTAAAAAAACGCCGGACTACTTTCTCATTTTCTGCAAAGAAGGTATCACATTTTTTTATGGTATCTAATACGTAAGGTGGAATGGCTTTTAAAGCTTGTTCATCATCTTGCAATACATTGGGCAATAAATATACATTTCCTAAGGCCATAGATTTAGTCGTTATTTTTAATGTTGACTTTCTTTATTTTGAATCTGATCATTTTCCTCTCCTGTTTCGATGGCCTTTCTAAATCTTCGCCTAGTAAAAGTCCCCAAGGTTTCAACTCTTCTACACCATCAAAAAATACTTTTAAAATAGCCATCATCGGCACTGCCAAAAACATGCCTGGTATTCCCCATAATTCGCTTCCTACTACTACACCTACGATAGTGACAAAAGCGTTTATTTTTACTTTGGACCCTACAATTTTAGGAAGCAAAATATTACTATCTACCAAATGCACTATCGCAATTACAATTAATACGCCGATAATGACTACCGGATTGCTTGACGATGCCGTTATAATAACGCTTATAATGGCTGCGGTAAGCACACCTAAATAGGGAATGAGATTGAGTATCGCTATTAAAAATGCTAAAAGCAGTGCATATTCTGAACCTACGATCATGTAGCCAGTGAATGAAAGAATAGCTACGGTAAGCATTTCAATCAACAGTCCGAAAATATAGTTTCTGATGACGAATTTTGTTTTGCCCAGAATAGATGCAACAGCTTCACTATGTGTTTCGCTAAATGTAGCTAATAAAAATCGAACGATCAGATTCCGATATAGCAGCATTAAAAAAGTATAAATAGGAATTAAAACTAAATATTCTATAATGCCGGAAAGTGTGGCAAATGTGGAGCCTAAGATGGCAGGTGCACTTGCAAGTGCTTTCTCTCTCAAGCCTTGCAAGGAGTTATGAACTTTACTGTATGAAACATGAAAATGAACTTGCACATACAATTGCAGGTTATCAGATGCCTTGCTTAGATTGTTGCTTAGTGTGGGCAAATCGTTTTTAAATGCCACTATTTGCGATGAAATAAAATATAAAATTGTTGCCATCACAATAATAGACAAAAGCATACAAATAATGGCGGCTAAAGCATGATGCATCCCTTTACGCTCTAAATAACTGCAGGGCTTTATTAGAAAAATGCAAAAAATAGAAGCGAAGAATAATGGAATTAAAACATTTCTACCAACATATAACAACAGAACCAATAATGTAATGGTAATAAGGGTACTGCTTAATTTTAGATAATAAGGTTTTGAATTGTTTTCCATAAATTCGTAGAATTATATACAAACCTAAGCAATATGTATAATCCAAGTGCGTCAATTTAAAAAAAATAAATTTGTATTTCTGAGATTGAATGATAAAAAATATGCTACTTTATGAAAATGGGGCCATTTGTTATGGTCGTTTTGGTACGGGGAATGCCACCTGCTTTTGTTTTCATGGATATAGCAACGATTCTTCAATTTTTGAGGTTTTGAATTCACCTCTTTTCCATTCCTATACGTTTATTGCTATTGATTTACCTTATCATGGAGATACTAAATGGTCTAGAAGTTTACTTACGCCGGAGAAATTAAATGATATTATTTTGTCGATTATTGAAAAAGAACAATTGCCTAAAACTTTTTCTTTATTGGGCTTTAGTCTGGGTGGTCGGGTAGCGATGAGTGCTTTTTTGTATGCGCCGCATTTGGTGGAACGTATGATTTTATTAGCACCCGACGGTTTGTATAAAGGTTTTTGGTATAAAATGGTCGTACAAACTCAATTGGGCAATAAATTGATGGCGTATTTTTTAAGCCGTCCCGAAAAGGCAATTCGCGGGTTGCGTCTATGCAAGAAAGTTGGCCTAATCAATAACCGTTTTTTTCTAAATGCCCAAGGTTTTGTTTCTTCTAAAAGAGAAAGCACATTGTTGTACGCGCGTTGGATTTCTATGCGGAAACTTCATCCGAATTTAAAAAAATTGGGAGAAAAAATTAAAGTATATCAATTGCCTGTAAAAATGGTTTTTGGCAAGGCTGACATCATTACGCCTGCCCATAATGCAACTTATTTAGTGAATTATGCTAAACCTTTTATAGATTTTGAGCAATGGAATGCCGGTCATATGTTGTTGAAAGAAAAATATATTGCACAATTGGAGACCTTGTTTAAATAACCTTTTTTTGCATAATGATAGATGTTATTATAATTGCGGTTTGTCTTTTACTCACTTGTTATTGTGTGCTTATTTTCTTTTATACTTTTCAGTTGAAAAAATTAAACGAGTTTGCAGTCGACAAGAATTTGACACCACAGGTTTTTTTTTCAGTTATTATTCCCGCACGAAATGAAGAAGCAAATATCCGTGCGTGTATCTTGTCTATTTTGGAAAATTTTTATCCAAAGAAGCTATTGGAGATAATTGTCATAGACGATTTCTCCACCGATAAAACTGTCGAAATAATTCTACAGTTGCAAACGCAATATCCACAATTAAAACTCTTGCGATTAAAAGATCTATTGTCTAATGGAAAAATTAATTCTTATAAAAAGAAAGCCTTGACGATTGCCATCGAAAAGGCTATGGGCGACTGGGTGATAACTACGGATGCGGATTGCATAATACCCATAAACTGGTTAAGTAATTTTGATAATTATATACAACAAAATGATAAGAAGTTTATTGCGGCACCCGTTGTTTTTGTTGATAAGAAAACTTTTCTTAGCCGATTTCAATGCTTGGATTTTTTGAGTTTGCAAGGGATCACTGCGGCTTCTGTTTCAGCAGGCGTGCATAGTATGTGCAATGGCGCAAATCTTTGCTATAAAAAAGATATTTTCTTTGAAGTGGGCGGTTTCAGTGGTATCGATAACTTGGCTAGCGGTGATGATATGTTATTGATGCATAAAATACAAAAGCGACTTCCTGACTCTATAGGGTATCTTTATGCAAAAGGTTCTATCGTACAAACATTGCCGATGCCTACTTGGAAAACGTTTATCAATCAACGAATACGGTGGGCGAGTAAAGCATCAAGCTATGACGATAAAAAGATAATGGTGGTGTTGTGGTTGGTGTATTTGCTGAATGTATTCTTACTGGCATTATTGCTGATTGCTTTTTTTTACCCGATTTTATTTCTATCCTGGTTAATACTCGTTGCCGTAAAAATGGGAGTTGAGTTATTATTTATGAAAGAGATTAGTGGATTTTACCAGCAGAAAAGCCTACTAAAATGGTTCCCGCTTATGCAGCCACTTCATATCGCTTATACGGTAATAGCAGGCTTTTGGGGGAAATTTGGCAAATATAGTTGGAAGGATAGAAATGTTAATTGAAATCTTTCCTGTTTCTCCATAGACTATCACATTATTTCCTGTGAATAGGCGGTTATTTTTCACTAAAAATTAGATTTTATTCAAAAAGAATTATACCTTTAGTCTGCCAGTGTACTTAATCTGTGCACTCTTTAACAAACCTGATATGTGGTTTGTAATAAGCGAGAGACCATTCGGCCTCTCGCTTTCTTTTAGATTATAGCTCTACTAAAATGGGCAATCACCTTCCTGCGCATTTGGTTCAGGGAGTTGTTGGTCATTATTGTTATTATCGGTCTTTTTATCCAACAACAGAATATTATGCGCCCGCACCTCGGTGAGATATTTTTTCTGCCCGTTGCTGTCTGTGTACGCTCTGTTGATAAGTTTGCCATCTATCATTACATAACTACCTTTTCGCATTTGTGCTTGCGCCTTGTCGGCCAGATGATCCCACAAGCCTATATTGTGCCATTGTGTACTTACTTTCCATTCACCGGCGGAGGTTTTGTAACTTTCATTGGTAGCTATGCGCAGGCGCACTACTTTGTTTCCACCGTTTACGATTTTGATTTCTGGATTTGCACCAAGATGCCCGATTAATTGAACTTGGTTTCTAACATTGCTCATGATTGTAAATTTTTAATTAACGTGTAAATAATAAAACTTAAGAATTTAAAATTCTCTGCTGCAAAGATGCAAGTTGATCAAAGCGTTAATTGGTTTTTAATTATTTACTTACGGATGTAACTGTTTGTAGTCGTTTACAAATGGATATTTATTCGTATTTTTAGTCTATGGAAGCAAAGGCACATAATTGTTTGACCTGCGGAAAACCGCTGAAAGGTCGAATAGATAAAAAATTTTGTGACGATTATTGTCGCAATAGTTTTAATAATCGGCAAAACAGTGATCAGAATAATCTAGTACGTAATCTGAATAACGTTCTGCGAAAAAACAGGCGTATACTGCAGGAGGCACTTGAAGAAGAAGGTATGATAAAAATGCCTAAAGATAAACTTGCACAACAGGGTTTTAATTTTAAATACCACACACATCAATATTTAAATCAAAAAGGTCAAACCTATTTTTTTAATTATGAATTTGGATATTTGTTCTTAGAGAATGATTGGATTTTGATTGTGAAACGCAGTTCCAATTTGTAATTTAAAATGTATTTCCCGCAAATACAAGTATTTTTGTAGCCATTTTTATTTTAAAATTTTATGTCTAAGTTTTTAATTGTAGGTTTAGGAAACCCTGGTAATGAATATGCGCATACTCGCCACAATGCAGGCTTTGATGTGGTGGATGCTTTCGTTGCAAAGCATGGGGGCAGCTTTAGCGTTGGTCGTTTGGCTGAAGTAGCGGAAGTGAAATGGAAGGGGAAGATATTTATCTGCATAAAGCCTACTACTTATATGAATTTAAGTGGAAAAGCTTTTAAGTATTGGATGGATAAAGAAAAAATTGCGCTAGATAACACATTAACTATTGTTGACGATTTGGCTTTGCCGTTAGATAAAATCCGCATCCGAGCTGGTGGAAGTGATGCCGGGCACAATGGTTTACGCGATATTCAATTAATATTAGGTACTGATCAATACCCCAAACTTCGTTTTGGTATCGGCAATAATTTCCCAAAGGGTATGCAAGCTGAATTTGTATTGAGTAAATGGTTTCACTATGAACTGCCTACGATAAAGAATAAAATTATAAAATCTGCCGAAATTATTGAAACAATTGCTGTAATGGGCATTGCACGTGCTATGAATGATTATAACAAGCAAAGTTTTTAAGGAAAACAAAAAGTAATAAAATGGATTGTTTAAATATAAAAGATGAAATTGAATAGTGCGTTACCTCTATTACCGTCAGCAAAAAATTTGACTGAATTTAAGAAATTCATAACTAGTTACAATTGGTATATTGGTGTAAAGCTTGCCTTTGCGATTATGATTCCTTCGATTATTTTATATCATTACGGGCTTTTAATCCAATATATAATGTTCCCAACTGGTGTGCTTATGCTGGGTCTGGCGGACGGAGCAGGTGCTGTTCAGCGTCGTGCGGGCGCTTTGATAATTGGCATATTTGTTCTTTCTCTTATTGGGATTGTTGCAGGTTTATTGAGGGAAATATTCTGGGTATCCATCCTGGTGTTGATGTTATTGGGTATTATATGTTCTCTCATGAGTGTGTATGGTGCAAGGATGACCAATATTGGTACAAGTGGGTTAATCTTAGCTATCTTTTATATGGATAAGCATTTCGTCCCTGACCATATTTTGTTAAATTCATTTTATATGGCTTGTGGCGGTTTTTTTTATTTCCTGATATTTTTAATTTCTTATAAGATAAAACCATTCAAGCTCATTGAGCAAATGATGGGTGAGAATATTATAGAGACCTCTGAATTATTGCAGCTCAGAAGTCGGTTTTACAAAAAGAATATAGACGAGAAGCAATTACTCGACAAAATAATGCGCGCTCAGGTTGTTTTGGTAGACCAGCACCAAAATCTGCGTGAGATTGTATTGAAAACAAGAGAGTTAACTAATGAGACGACCTTGAGAAGCCGAATGTTGTTAATGATGTTTTTGGAAAACATCAATTTGTATGAGCTCATTAATAACTCTCAACAAGACTATAAACAACTTCATCGCGCGTTTGACGATACGGATATCTTGGAGAGGTTTAGTCGTCATATTTCCTATCTGGCGACGGAGTTACAGCATATTGGATTAGCTGTGCAAACGGGGAAAAAATCGAAAATAGATCCTGATTTTGAAAAAAAATTTCAAGGTTGCAAAGATGCTTTTTATCGTTTGCGCAAAGAGAAAATGAATGCGGAAAATTTGGAGCAATTCATCATGCTTCGCCAAATTCTTTACACGATTGAGAATCTGGCAGAGCATATAAAAAAACTGCATGTTGCTACCGCCTTTGACAAGAAATTGTTGGTAAACTTTCACCCGGATGATGAAAGCTTGTTGCTCTTTCTCCCAAAGCAGTCTTATGATCTTCATTTGTTCTGGAGCCACCTTTCTTTAAAGTCTGGAATGTTCAGGCATGCGATTAGAGTTGCCGTTGCTATAATGATTGGAGCAATTATCGGGCATTCTTTTGGCGTGGGCCACGCGTATTGGATAATGATGACTACCGTAATTGTTCTGAAGCCGGCATATAGCCTCGCGCGCAAGAAAAATTTTGACAGAATAAGCGGTACAATAGTCGGGGCGATTATTAGTTTTGGTATTATTTATTTTACTAAGAACGACACATGGCTATTTGTGTTTTTATGTATAGGTACACTTATCTCCTGTACCTTTTCTCGAATTAATTATTTTATCTATGTTATTGGCATTACGGTAATGGTCGTGGTCGTGTATGGCTTTATTAACAAGAATACAATGGATACTGTTTTGTTTCAAAGGCTTATGAATAGCTTGATTGGCGGGTTCATTGGTTTTTTAGCCTCTTATTTTATTTTACCCAATTGGGAAAGTAAGTTGGCTAATGGTTTTATGTTGGAAATGATCGCAGCTAATAAGAAATATTTTGAAGCAATTATGCAAGTATTTACGGATGCATCTTTTGATTTGACACAATTAAAGCTTTATAGAAAAAATGTATTTATCGCTTTAGCTAATTTATCTGATAATTTTCAGCGGATGCTGTCCGATCCAAAGAAAAAAAGACAAAACCTACAAAACCTATTAGGTCTTGTGGCGGCTAGTCATACGATTTCATCTTATCAGGTATCCCTGGCATTGTACGCCGAGGGAATAAAAATTAAGTATAATAAAGGAGATTTTTCTGAAACAGCAAAATTGATAACCCATAATTTTGATGTGGTGCTTCATTCTCTTCAACAGAAAGAAGATGCGGAAAACAATGCTATAAAGGCTCATTTACCCAAGAATAAAAAATTAGCCGAGCTACTCGAGGGCCAAAGACGATTGCTTAATAATGCCGAAGGTATGGATGAAAATGCCACTTCTATTCGAAAAACTATTACCGATTATCAAACCATCAATGGTTTATTTGAACTAATCAATTCGACTTTGTGTGAAGAGGCAAAGATCGTCGAAAAGCTAATTAATATCAGCCCGTAACGTCCTACAAAAATTCTCATCTTATTCCTATCGTTCGTCCGTTGTCGTTCTTTCTCATTTAAAAATTACGCATTTTTAAAATAATTTGCACCATAAGTTTTGAAAAAGCTTTTATCTAGTTAAAAGAAGCGTGTTTTGCTGCATCTGAAAGTTATATGGCAGGCCATTTTGATTTCAAAACCTGTCGTAACGGATACAGGAACCTTTCGAGTTCATGATTAGGAACTATTTCGGTTCTATCTAAGAAGCCTAAGATGGGTTACTACTATTTATAATTCTATTACTGATCCTTGGTCTGGGTCTGAGGAAGGCTATCGATTTTTCTGCCAATGCTTATCTTAGGTTTTTCCTCCGTGCCGGTGATTTTTAATGGAATTCCTATAATGCCTAAAGGAGGAAGTCCTAAACGCATTTTGATAGCCAGTCTTCCGTCGAAGGTGGTTTGACCTTCTATTCGTGGCCGAAACCCGGCAACTTTAAATTTGAACTGTTGGATATTAATCACACTATTTTTTATTGTGGTATTAATTTTTACTTCTGATAAATCCGGATTGTCCAACGCTTTTGTCTTTGTTTTATCACTAACGGCGCCAAAAAGTTTATAGCCTTTCATCTTCACTTTTTTCACGGCGAGTGTCCCGCCACCTATTAGAGACGGGTAAATGGGCTGCATATTTTTATTTAGATTTCCTGCGATTTTATAGTCCAAAGAAATAATCCCTTCTGCGTTTTTTGCAGCGCTAGCCATATCTCTAAACATCTTTATTTGATTGTAGGCTTTCTTTACATCGAAATCTTGTGCATTGATACTATAATCAAAATGCGCCTTTTGTGTCGAGAGACTCTTATATAACAAATCCATTAAAACGTTGCAACCAATCAAATTGAAACCCGACTTGGCCAAGTGTAATTGTCCTTTATTCACACTTAAGTCTCCATGCAGCGAATCTAGCTGTAGTCCTTGAAAATTTAACCTATTTGCAAATGCTTGTAATTGTAAATTATAATTGGAAGGAATGACCACAACACCGGTAGAGCTATTCTCCGCATTTTTATTTTTCGATGAATCTGAATTGGTCATAAATTCATCTACATCTACATACCTTGAATTGAAACTAAAATTGCCTTTTAATATGGCCTTATCTGTCAAAATAAAAGCAATTACATTTTGTAAATAACCATTCATCAGAAAATCGGACTTCCCATAAACTGCTTTAAAGTCTTTAAACCGCATTTTTTCTTGATGAAAAGTAAACAGGCCTTCTTTTATAATAAAAGGCAAGGGGAAATAATCAGACGTCGTTTTTATATTTCGTAGCAATAATCGGCCACTATTATGCAACCTGCTATAATTGCCGTCTTCAGCATCTTTTTGTGTTCCTTTTAAAGATAAATCTGCCTTTACATAGCCATCTAGATCCAGTCCTTTCTGAGAAAAGACTTTGTAAATTCTTCCTACGTCCAGATCACCTTTTGCCTGTATAGCGTAAGCGATATTATCAAAATTCTCCAAATTAGCCTTAACGTATATAGGCTTTCCTTCAAAAGTAAATGTCGCGGGGTTCATTTTTATTTTCAAATCCTTTAATGTTCCCGTTTCATCTTGGATATCTACTAACAAATTAATAGCCGTTATGGCGTCGGGGTAATAGCTAGTCTTGAGGTATCCGTTTTTAAGCGAGAGAGCCCCGTTAATGATAGGCATTTGTTTG
>NZ_JBNQGD010000304.1:0-2214 GCF_050436765.1 Arachidicoccus sp.
CAAACGTTTGTTTCATATTTTAAGTCTGTTAAACACATAACATTTATTAAATTTGAAGCGTTCAAAATTGATATATTAAAAGCAAGCAAACAATAATGAGTAACAGCAGGAGAGATTTTTTAAAAAATGCGGCTATCCTATCCGGTGCAGCGGGTTTAACCAATATGTTGCCTCTTTCCATAAAAAAAGCGGCAGCTATCAATGCAAGGCCTGGAACAACTTTCTACGATGCGGAACATATTGTTTTTTTGATGCAGGAAAACCGATCTTTTGATCATATGTTCGGGCGTTTAAAAGGAGTGCGTGGTTTCAACGACCCAAGGGCAAAAACGTTGCCTGACAATAATAAGGTTTGGATTCAAAAAGATAAAAAGGGCAATGCACATGCCCCTTTTCATATCGACATTAATAAAACAAAGATTACCTGGCAAGGTGGATTACCACACGGCTGGGAGGACCAAAGTGCTGCAAGAAATAAAGGAAAATATGACAATTGGATTCCTGAGAAATCCTCTATGACGATGGGACATTACGACCGATCCGATGTTCCATTTTATTATGCGCTGGCCGATGCTTTTACGATTTGCGACCATAATTTTTGTGGTTCATTAACGGGTACGACGCCCAACCGGTTGTTCTTTTGGACGGGTAATATTCGACCCGAACCTAAGGGGGATAATATTGCCGCCGTTTACAATTCGCAAGCCGAGTCCCGTGATAATGTGTTTGTAGACTGGAGTACTTTCCCGGAATTGTTGGAAGATAATGGCATCAGTTGGAAAGTATATCAAAACGAATTGTGGACTTCGGATTTAAAAGATAATACCGATTATTGGCTCGGTAATTATGGTGATAATGCATTGGAATATATTCGTAGAAACAATGTAAGGCTCTCGGCTTATTTTAGAAAAAATGGCGATAAATCGGTAAAACCGCATTTAACGCCCAGCCAGGTTACAGATAGGTATAACCAACTTTCGCAAAAGCAGAAAAATCTTATTGACAAATGTTTTGCAACAAACATAGATGATGAGGATGATTATTTAAAATTGACTCCTTTTACTTTTACGGATGATGAGGGAAAAAAGCAAACGGTAAACATCCCTAAAGCTGATATTTTTAAACAATTTCGTAGTGACGTAGATAAGGGAACGCTACCTACTGTTTCCTGGTTGGTAGCTCCACAAAGTTTTTCTGACCATACGAGTACCCCGCTATATGGCACCTGGTATGTTTCGCAAGCCTTAGACATACTTACCAAAAACCCGGAACTGTGGAAGAAAACCATCTTCATTATGAACTATGATGAAAACGACGGATATTTTGATCATCTACCGCCATTTGTAGTCCCCAAACCCGGAGATGCTGATGCAGGAAAGGTTTCAGAAGGTATAGATACCGCTTCGGATTATGAAAGTAAAGATGATACCCCTATTGGGCTTGGCTATCGAGTGCCGTTGATTATTGCTTCTCCGTGGAGTAAAGGGGGATATGTGAATTCCCAGGTTTTTGATCATACGTCTTGTTTGATGTTTTTGGAAAACTTCTTGAAAAAGAAAACAGGCAAAGAATTGCGCAGTCCGAATATTAGTAGTTGGCGGCGCAATATATGTGGTGACCTCACATCGATTTTCCGCCCGTATAATGGAGAAAAATTCCCCTTGCCTGATTTTGAAAAAAAAGACGAGGTGATCACTACTATTCAAAATGCCAAAAACAAGCCTAAGCAAGTTGTTCCAGCGCCTTTACAAGAAGATGAAATACATACAATTAATAAATTTCAGTCATTTGCACGGGAAAATGCGACAGTTCTGCCGCAACAGGAAAAGGGTACAAGGCCCGCTTGTCCATTGCCCTACCAGTTATTGACCTCTTGCGAAATAAATAATACAAAAGATAAGATTGTTTTGAGGCTAACGGCCTTAAAAAACAGTGTGGGCGCGGCTTTCAACGTATATACACAAAATAGCTATAATGGTGAAAAGGGAAAAACCTGGGCTTACGGCGTAAAAACGGACGACACTATTGAAGATGATTTTCAGATTGATAAATTTGAAAACGGGCAATACAATATTTGCCTGAATGGCCCTAATGGTTTCTATCGCCGGTTCGAAGGAGATAAAAACGATATGGCCATAAGCGTCCAGGCACTTTACGAAGAACGAGGTTTTTTAAACAAAAGACCGACGGGTAATATCCATTTGATTATTGAAA
>NZ_JBNQGD010000305.1:0-1195 GCF_050436765.1 Arachidicoccus sp.
CCTATGGGACGTCCTAAGAAGTTGACAAAACGGGATGTTCGTCGGATGAAACGCCATGTTGTCAAAGAAGTTCAGTCCGGTCACAGAGTTATCTCACGTTCGGTTAAGGAAAACTTGGACTTGGATAAGGTGAGTCGATGGACCATTCAAAGAGAACTTACGCGCAATGATGTCCTCTACAAGGTTACCAAGAAGAAACTGCCATTGACAAAGAAGCACAAGAAAGAGAGACTCAACTTTGCAAGACGTCATTTGGAGGCTGGTACCAATTTTGACCGGTGGATTTTTAGCGACGAAAAACGTTTCAATTTGGACGGACCCGACAATTTGGGCTCTTACGGCGCCGAATATGCGCAATTGCACCGAATTAAGCGTCAAATGGGCGGAGGATCAGTCATGGTTTTGGGCGCAATTTCAAGCAAAGGCAATTTGTTAATAAAAGTGAGTTTCTGGAGTTATGTAGTCATTTTTGAAATTTCAAAAGCATATTTTCAGGAAGTTAGCGACCACTACAAGGCTGTCGACTACATTTTGGACCTCCGCACGTCCTTCTCTCCGTGGGCCAGGCGAGAAATGGGTAAGAGAGGATGGACTTGGCAGCAAGATGGATCTCGCGTACATTGGGCACAAGTTGTTCGAGACGGATTCTTTGAAGAGGAAGTTGCTACGACCGAGTGGCCTGCATATACCCCAGATTAGAATCTGATTGAAAAAGGATGGACCGACCTCCACACAAAACAATAACCTCACCGACAAATCAACCACAAGAAGGATTTACTAGCCGAGATCAAGCGTTGCGCCCGTCGGATTGAGCCCAGCACTATTAAGAGCCTCTATGCAAGCATGAACAAGCGTTTGGTGGCCGTTTTGGAAGCAAAAGGAGGCCAGATCGATTGATTATTTGAACCTCGTCCAAACTTTTGCACCAACGATTTTTTGAACTTTATGGACTTCTATAATAAATTTTTTGGTTACATGGAACTTTTTTGAGCGCGTTTTGTTGATAATTGGATCATGTATATACCCTGAAAATTTCAGAAAATTTGGCTTTACGGATTTCCAGATATAGGGGTCGCCCAAACTTTTGCTCCGCAGTGTAAATAAATTATTGGAGTTTAAAAGCGAGTAGAAATTCATAAAATGCTGAAACAACTGGAACAACTTTGCTCGTTCCGCGTTATTTTGAGGATTTGAC
>NZ_JBNQGD010000305.1:1205-1484 GCF_050436765.1 Arachidicoccus sp.
ATATACCCTTAAAATTACATAATTTTTGGTTTTACGTTTTTCCAGATTTAGGGGTCGCCAAAACTTTTGCTCCGCAGTTTAAATAAACCAGTGTTTTGTGTTAACTCTCAACGACCGGTTGTACCAAATTGGTGCATTTTATGTAGAATGGAAAAGTTGCAAGGGACGTCAGTGGAAAAAACTTCATAAAAGCTTGTTCCGGCGGAGCTGTGACCAAAACAAAGTGAAAAACATCGAACCCCTAATCGATCTCGGTTTTTCGCTTTTTTGTCGATAGGG
>NZ_JBNQGD010000306.1:0-41172 GCF_050436765.1 Arachidicoccus sp.
AATATTACACGGTCCGTATAACCTCACCTATATGGGGTTGATCGTATGCTTACTTTCGCCTTGTAACTTTAATTCCCTATTCATTGGATATTTAGCTGCAAATGTTTCATAGTCCTTCCTTTCAGCTAAATACCAATCATCCAAAGCCTTGTTTCGTATTATCTTCTTCACTTTTTTCAGCGATAGCCAACAAATGCTTTACAGGAGGTGTTTTAATATCATTTTCTTCTCCATTGGCGGTAAAAATTATTTGTATTTGTACGTCCGGGTTATTATCAAGTAACGCTTCCATCGCAGGGTGTGCTTTGGCACAAGGGTCACAATACGGATTGCAAACTTTTAGGAGTTTAAAGGTAGCATTAGGATTGCCAAGCGTGATACCCAGCCCTTCAGTAGATTCTGTGAAGCCTTTTTGTTTTGCCAACAAAGCTTCAAAAACTTGCGGGTTATGTTTTAATCGTTGGAGTTCTATTTTATTACCCTTGCTCTCTTTCGCTTTGCGTAACGCAGGCAGTAAACGACTTACAAGTAAAAACGGGATAATAAAGGAAATGATAATAGCAACAATAGTAGAAGCAGTAATAAAATGTAAAGCATTAAAACTATGAAAACCTCCCCACAGTGCTACTACAAACTGCGATGCAAGAATACCCTGTACTGACAAACAAAGCACACACCATTGTTTGGCAATTTTAGCCTGATAATAAAGAGAGAAAGCAATATAAGGAAGTGCAATTACATTTAGCCAAGATAGAATAAAAAGATTCGGCATTTGATAAATACCTGTAACCAATAAACCAATAAGGCTTCCAGAAAAATAAGTAAACCCAATAACGCTCCAACTGATACCAAAAATCTTTGAGGCTTTAGAATGGAGAATTGCACCACAATTGGTTTTCTTGCCTGCTGAACAAATTTTTTGTAATGCAGGATTATATTGATCAACCTCGTACCACAACAACAAACTACCTGTAATGGTACCCACCAAGGTGAGCAATGTAAAAATAATTGCTTGCAACGAAACAATGCCGTTGCGCATAAAAACTAAAATACAAGCAATGAGGGTAAAGGCCGGAATAGCTAATGCACTAATTAATTTACTGAAATATTGCCTTTTCTCTTCCCGGTAGTGTATTGTATAGTCCTTTTCTGAGGCTGTTTCGTCAGCTTCAACAAGTAAAATAAAGCCAGTAAACAGTTGATCAAACTCAGCAAGACTTGAAGTAATTAGCTCGTCTTGGGTAGGATGAAAATACTGCACATTTTCCGTTGTAATCGATGTAATAACTACAAAATTATCTTGCTTGTTTATTTTCACTTGTGCTATAGCAGGTATGCTTAATCTTTCAAGTCTCTCAATTGCAACTGATGATAAAGCAAGACTCTGAACACCAACGTCATTTAAAATATCTTTTATGGATAATAGACTGGGGTAATTTGGGTGTTCTTGTAAATCTTTTGCAATTTTAGATTTTGTAACTGGTACATTTAATTCTCTGCATAATCTAAAGGTTACCAGCTCGCAATTCTGCATTGGATTAAAAATATTTTTAAACACTTGAGGCGATATTAATGTCGATTTCCCCTTTTTATATGCTTCATGCCGATGGTCAAGCTCCTTTTTCCATTCTTCAGAATATTCGGAATCTTCACCAACAATTTCATTGCAAAAAAAGCGTGTACATAGCAAGTATTCTTTCGTCCTCCACATCATCGATAAAATGATGAAGCCTTTCCCTTGCTGTAATCGCATTTGTTGTTACTGTTGCCATATCATAAATTTTAATGAGTTTTGCTACTCCAAAAATAAACAATTTTCTACACACATTTTCTTAAACCAAAAATGCCCCTTTAACGAGGGGCATTTTAATCATTAAACAACCAATATTCATTTATTTTTTTGGTTTGAATTCATTCAATAAATTTTGCAATATTTCATTTGTTTTTTGAAAGAAGGTCGATTTGCTTATCTTTTCTACAATTACTTTTTCATATAAGTCTTTAATGAATTCAATATCATTATTTGTATAATGAGCATTAGAGCTATAATTAATTCCGTGACTATTTGGTCCAGAATTATAATTAACTGTTGCATCATTATGCAAAAGCAATTCGGGCTCAATCTCAAAAAAGACAAATTAGCCAAACAGCATGACTTAAATGTAGTCGGCACAACTAGTTTTGTAAGCTCTATAGAATCAGATGCTTTGGATACCTTGATGGCACTTGGAATTGGAAAATCTATGGCAGAAAACGCCATCAAGAAAACTTTGAAATTGGCTGAAGATAATATGAATCTAGAAACCCTTATAAAAGTGTCGCCTAAGAATTTGTAAAGCCATTTTTTGCAATTAGTTAACAACAAGCTACTTATATTTATCTTTTTTGCATAAAACCTCAACGATTGAAACTAGTATTACTGGTATTTTCTTTTGTGTTAATCCTGTCTTTAGCGCATGCGCAACCTAGAAAAATCTATCTTAGTCCCAAAGCTGCAGCTGGTGCAAACCAGTCATTATTTATTGACTCGATAAAGTTTCATCCACTTGAGGCAACCAAGGGCGTGAGTTTCGGAGAGTATTCATATGTTATTGCCACAGACAAATACTTTATCGTTACGACTTCTTTTGACCAGACGGTTGTTATATATTCCCAAAGCGGTAAGTTCATCAAAAAAATAAATTTCAAAAATCTAGGAGAGAATGTTTATCCCCAATATGATAAAAACAAAGGGCAATTGACTTTCTTTTTTCCGAACAAAAAATATGCATTAACCAAAAAAGATGAGATTGATATAAAGACTCACTTCTCGGATAAAGGAAACGGGAAATATTATAAAAAATATATTATCGACTTAAAAGATAGCAACTTCGTTATCCAAAAAGCAGCAGTTACCGCCTTTGACATTCTTAAAGCTTATAATCTAAAAGACGATTATTACTGCACTTACGAAATAGATGTCAACAAAAATTATAAAGACACTTTAGATTACGAAGTAAAAATATATAAAGGCACTAAGTTTATAAAAGGCTATTTCCCTTACAACAAGCAAAACGAAATAAGGTATTTATATGCTAGGTATGCAAATGCCGTTACCCAAGAGACACGCGACCCTAACATATTTTATATAACGCGCCCTTATGTAGATACCGTATATGCACTTTCTAATGGTGAAATAAAACCCGTATATAAAGTTGTGCTACCTATGGAGAATGCGCTGCCCAAGTCGTTTTTTGAGACACCATTTAAAAATGCTACGGAAAGAGAAAATTTTGAAAGAAACAATGGCTGGTGGTTACGGGCAATTTACTTACCTTACGAAACAGACAGGTATATGCTATTTCGAATATCTTTTCTTTCTAATTATGGCCAGTATCTTTATGACAAAAAGACGAATGCCTCTTATAATCTTTTTAAAGTAAAACCCGATAGCGCAAGCTATTATTTACCTTTGCTAAACGAAAGTACTGGAGGTGAAGAGCAAGGTAAATTCTACAAACTTATTACCTCCGACCAACTCAAAAAAGTGTATGAGCTCAATAAGGGCAAAACAGACAAGTTGCCTAAAATGCTACAACAAAGCCTACAAGATACGCTCGCGCCTAAACCCCTAATTGTCGAATATTCTATCAAAAACCATTAATATAATGTCCAAAGGTAAGCATTCCTAAAAATGCTATCAGCAAGACAGGCTATTTATCAATTAATCATTAAGAAGACAAAAAAAATGCAGATAAGGCGGGTTCTAATTCTCTTGCTTGTTGCTCAATTCATTTTTAAAGCCGCTGTTGCACAAACCGGCATTGTTTCGGGTGTGGTGAAAGATTCTCTAAGCGGTGTTTTTTTAGAATCGGCTACCGTAAGCGTTTTAAGCAAAGATTCTTCGTTAATCAACTATAAACTTACAGACGGTTATGGTGGTTTCCACTTAGACAAATTACCCCTAAATAAAAACCTTTTACTAAATGTAACTTATGTAGGATTTAGGTCTTACAATAAGACCATAAAAATTGATTCGGGTACTTTTAATACCACGATTGTTTTGGCTCCTGCGTATAACGATTCGTCGGCAGTTACCGTTAAATCTTATGTGCCTATACATATGAATGGCGATACGTTGGAGATAAATCCGGCCGCTTTTAAAATGGGACCCAATGCGGTGGTGGAAGACCTTTTGACACAGGTGCCGGGCTTAACAGTATGGGCAGACGGTTCCATTACCATGAATGGACGAAAAATACCGAGTGTATTGGTAGATGGTAAGCCTTTTATGGGATCTAACGACCCCAAGATTGCTACCCAAAACCTACCCAAAGACGCAATAGACAAAATACAGGTATATCAAGAAGTGGATCGTACATTGAAGCCAGATGAACGAAAACAGAAAGACTCTTTGCTTACGATGAATATTAAATTAAAAGAAGATAAAAAATCGGGATACTTTGGTAAAGCAGGAGTGGGGTATGGTACCACCAAGCGTTTTGAAAGCGATCTTTCTTTTCAGATGTATAATAAAAAATCTTCTTTTGGTATTGGTGGTGGGTACAACAATATCAATAAAAATATCGACAACTTAACCCAGATGTTTCAGAACAATACTTACCGGAGCTATAATCCTAATCTATACAATGCTGGCCGTTTTGGAGGAAGTGGCATTAATAAGAACCGCTTCATTGGCGGTGTTTATACACATAACTTTATTGAAACAACAAACAGCCGGCAAAACGACCGCCTTACCGTTAATTACGGAAACTCGGGTAGCGATAGATTTCTCACCAATTTATCTTTGCAAAACCGGGCAACAGCGCAAAATTCGCAATTTGTCGAAGACAATTCTATATCACACAGCAGCAACAATAATCATAATATTGGCATTAACTATATTAAAACGAACAGCTATAACGATAATTTTACTATAAACGGGAACGCTTCTATCTCCAATAATAACAGCAACTCGCACGCGACTACCGACACAAGAGATGAGCTAAAAAACTTAATTAGTAAGAATGATGTACAAACGGTGGAAAAGCGAAAATCGGATGGGCAATCATTTTCTATGAACTATTCAAAGCAAAGCGAAGAAAATCCTTTAGCCAGATTTAATGCAAGTTTAAACCTGAACAACAGTAATGGCAGTTCAGATAGGTTTGTTAAAAGTAATTTTAAATCTTATACCAACAGTAATGACGACACGGCTTACAATCGTCGTTACAGCAATACAAATAATAACCTTAGTGTGGGAAGTACGTTATCTTACGATGGATTTAAGCGGCTAATATTTGGGCGGTATAATTTTTTTGGAATCGGGCTTAGTCTCGACAACTGGTTCAATTATGCCAAATCAAAAAATGACCAGAAAGTATTTGACTATGATACTATATCGGGCAGTTATATCGTTAATAATAGTTTGACCAATAACAATCAGAACGAAAAAATAGAATACACGCCCTCTCTTTCATTTAGCAAATCTTTTTTTAAATATAACGGCACTTATTACCGCAACTTTTACAGCTCAATAAATGTATTAGAAGATTTAAAACAAGACAACAACACGTCTTCCTTTGCGACAAGAAATCTTTCCCGTTCTTTTGCCTTTTTTAGATACGAAGGAAACTTTGGCTACTATTATACCAAGCAGCAAAAGTATTCGTTTAACCTAAATGGCAGCTATCGCAAAAACTTTGATTATCCCAATATTGACCAGTTATATGCCATTACAGACAACTTAGACGTTTCTAATATCCGAATCGGAAATCCGAATTTGCAAAACAAGATAAACCATACTTATAGCATCAATGGTAATTTTGATACACAAAACCGCAAATCAAAATACGCTTTTAATGGAGGGTTAAGCGGCTCTTTTGTCAAGTCGTTAAATCCAGTTGCAGACAGCGTTATCAACGACACTTCCGGAAAAAGATATTATTATTATGTAAATGTTCCAGAAAGCAAAACCTTTGGCTTGAACTACAATCTTAATGTTAGCCGCCGCTGGGGAAAAAATAGCCTGCAGCTTAGATATAGTGGGTCGTACAGCAACAATGCTTCGCCTAGTTATATTGATAATATTTACTCCCGGACCAATACAGCAAGCATAAATAATGACATCAACCTAGAATTTGCTTATCGCTCTATGATTATATTTAAGCTCGGAAAAACCTTGACAAATTACCGGTCAGACCAATCTGGACAAGGCTTGTCGTCGTTTAAAAGTTATACAAATATTTCTAAATTTGGGCTTACGGTAAACTTACCCCAAAAATACACCATTAGCTCTACGCTCGATTACACAAAAAATAGTAATCTCGGCAAGCCTATCTACTTATGGAATGCATTTGCCAGCTATAGGTTTTTAAAAAGCGAACAAGCAGAGCTAAAGTTTTCTGCCATGGATATTCTAAAACAATTTAAAAATATTTCCAACACAGCAGGGGCGTATGGCACTACAACATCTATAACGAATGGGTTACAGCAGTATTTTATGCTCACGCTTTCTTATTTTCCCAGAAAGTTTGGAAAAACAATCATCAAGAAAAGAGAGGTTAAACAAGAATGGTAAACCAAACCGAAAGCTAAAAGCCGAAAGCTCAGTGCCATTGTATAATTCATTATCAAATTTGCTATGCTCTACGCAGAATAAATTTGTGGACAGGCAGATACAGTACTGCGACACTACGCAAATCATTTCCTCCATAAATCCGCTACAATGTGGCGTTGGCGGCGAAATGCGCTGAGCGATCAGGTCCGCCTTGAAATGTGGAGCATTCGCAAACGCCATTGAAAATATAGACGAAAGTTGTGAGCAATTTTTGGTTCGTTTTGCATCAAGGCAAAATGAACAAAGAAACGAAAGCCCATATTAAATTTTATCGGAACTGTATGCATAAAAAGCTATAAATTATTGCACATTTTTATGTGACGTGCAGTATAAAAACCAAATGGCGAATTATTCTAAATCTTTGATTCCCTGTCACATACTTTATCACTTAAATTTTCGTTATAAGAACTTGGGGTAGCGGCTGCTACAAAATGTTAGCGTATAATCCAGTTGAGTCCACTTTAAAACGATTTACTTTTGACCCGACTTTCGATACCACGCCAGCTACTGGAATAAAAAACTTTTGAAGGTATTGCGCGAAAAACAGCGGATTGGATTTTATCGGATTCCGGTTGCCTTAACAAGGGTGCTAATGACAAGAAAAGAAGAAAAGAAGAAAAAGTGATTTTACGTACGATCTTCAATCGATTCTTCCTTGTAATATTGGAATGCTAGATGCTGCCTATATTTTAGATGATTATTCGGGCTTTATCTTTACGATTTTATTGTCACGCAATACAACGAGTTCGCTTTTTTTAAATTCTAATAATTTCTCATAGACTTTTTCAAGCCCTTTTAAAATTTTATTTTTTATTCGCCCTCTTTATCGAAAGGCAATTATATTGCTATTGAAGATATTCAGCCTAAGCATACTTTTGTAGTAATTCCTTCGTCCGAAAGCTGTCAATGATCAAAGGCACAGACGTGGTTTCATTGAATGATATAATCAAAAGATTAAGCCAATATGTAACTATGTAAATCGCAACTTTAATTTGAGATTTACATAGTTCATTAAATCAATAGATTGCTTAAAAAGTATCTTTTTCTTCTTCCAACCTTTGTAAAAGCTGATTTTCAATATTAATCTTTGTATCTATGGAAGAAAGGGAAATTGCGATTTTTTCTGTTCTTTGACAATAGGGAATACCATACGGTAAAATTTTGAGGAAACCAGAAACATTCCTTGCCGTAGTATGCAGTAATGCGTATAACACCCGTGTCGCTAACCTAAAAACCTTATTTCAGGAAACTCATTACTAAGTATATTTCTGATATGCTCTTCATAGGCCAAAAGCGAAGGAAATAAAATATTAGATTTATTTAGAAAAAGGTAACTACTTATTTTGTTTTTGTATTTTAATAGGAAATTTTTGTTTAAGAATGGTCTAAATATATCTTGTTCAATAAATGATTTATAGACCCGATAACGTATGTTATTCTCTGCATCCTCAACAAGGACTTGCTTATTCTTGTCTTTAAAATATCTTCTCTCTCCCATAAAACAAAAGGAAGCCGTAGGATATTCCTCCAATAATATATTCAATAAATTAAAATTAGTCATTAAGATATTCCTTACATCTCCTTTGTTTGTAAGAATTGCATATTTATTCTTACCAGAATGGTTTTTATCATAAAATTTGATGATAAACAATTCCACTTTCACATAATAAAATGCTTCGATTACATAGGTAGAACCGTTTTTTATAGAATAAAAGCTATAACTAAAAAGCCAACGGCTGTGCTTCTTGTTGTATTTCTTAGATTTGAGCCTTGGATGATATCCTTTAAATGGCAATTAAAGTTCGTTTTACGTGAAGCTTATTTTTTATGAATAGGAAAAACTGTAGTCTTTATATCATCTTTTTTAGAAAGTTCATAGCGAAGGTTGATTGTACCGCATATTTCAACAGGTTTCCAACCAAGCCTTAAAGCCTTGGCTCTTAATTTTGAAATGCTTATTTTACCTCCATTAGACTTACTATTTGAAACTTGTTTCATTTCGTTTTCTTTTCTATTACAAAAATAGACATTTTTCCCAAAACAAAAAAGACAACCTCCTCAATTGACCGTCACTTCCTTCTTTTTATCTTTATTCCATGAAAACTTCTCTGTCACATTTACCCGAAGCCAAGGAACACGAGATATTGGAAATTTCTGAAATTATTAAAGAGGTTTTTGCTCCGGAAATGATAATTTTATTTGGCAGCTACACTAAAGGCAAACAAGTAAATCACAAATATGTGAGTGAAGGAAATTACTTACGAATACATAAGTGATTATGACTTTTTAGTCGTTTTAAAAGATGCCATATTGTATATTCTGACGATCATCGGCATATACAAGCATCCAAGAAGATGAAGTGCCCAACCGAAAGAATGGCAAAGCACGAAAGACCGTAAAGACCAGTAACAGCGAATTTGCACTGGAAACAAGTTGGGATCGTAATGGTAGCTTTGAGCCAACGCTGATGAGATTTTTGAGGCATACTTAATTTGCCTGATTTTGTACATGTTTTGCACCTTAAATCAGCAAATTACGAAAATCGTAATGGTCGCCTTTAAATCCTCTATTTTTAATATATTCTGCGCTTTGTCCTGTTGCTTCTGCAATTTGTGCAGATATAAAGTTATCCCAAGTCGGTCATTAGAAACTATTCTAATGACCGACTTGGGATAAATAAATCAAGCTTAAAAGATGGGAAGATTTTATTTAAATCTCATCTACTGAATTTCCGTATCGGTTAAAACACGGATAGATTTAAAATCTCTGGCGAGCTGCAATAATTCAACGAATATGATTTTGCCAGTCGGATATTCAAGATAACGTTTAATTAAGCGTAATCGAAACCTGTCCCGTTGTCAAGCCGGCAGCGCCCACATGTAGTTTGATTGAGCCCTTTTTGCCATTTTTCAATGGTCTTAATATGGCTAGTGCCTGACCTCTGTAAGTTCTACATACTGGGTTATTGAAGCTTTCCATGTCATTTGGCGACGCGCTCCCGGAACCAGCTATTTCCCCATCGCCCGAAACGCTTAGCGTAACTGGAATATCGGCATCCGGAATAATATTGCCCCGCGCATCGACAATCAGGATTTTTACGTAGGAGAGATCATTGCGGTCAGCTTTGATGGTTTTTCTGTCGGCTACCAACTTGATATAAGCCGGCTGGCCAGTGGTTGACAGTTGTTTTGACGCTACTTCTTTGCCATCTTTTAACGCAACAGCTCTTAGCGTTCCAGGCTGATATGGTACTTTAAATGTAGTTATCAACTTAGTTTTGTCCCCCGATTTTTTCTCACCTATTACTTTGCCATTTAGCTCCAAGCGGATAAGCGGGTAATTCGAAAATACCCTTACTTCCATGGTTTTGCCTTCGTTGCCAAACCAGTTCCAGCTTTGCCATTCGTTTGGCCAGCCCCATTGGCTAACTATTTCCCGTTTGCCTTCAGGTATAGGAGCATGTACTACCATTTCTAGATCACTATTGCCCCATATAACATCACGATAAAGCATCTGCGGTTTCTTTGATCCGGTAATGTCGATGTCCCCGCAAAAGCCGTTGAACCAAGGGAAAGACCTAAGTAAACCGCGCCCCGATTCATCACTTAACCGGGCATTTCCCAATCCTGTTTCGCCGATGTAATCCATGGCCGTCCAAACGAAATCACCGATGACATAAGGATTTTTTTTCACCAGCTGCCAATAGTCAAAGGCTTCTTTAGCGTAGGATTCGGTGCCCATCATAACCCGTTCAGGATGCTTTACATGATCAGATTCGTACTCAGAGCGCATGTAATTATAGCCGCCAACATCGAGCATAGCAAACGCCGGTATAGTCGATTCCCATTTGTAATTAGGATGATCATAAAAGCTACAAATGGCCTCGGTTACAGGCCGGGTGTTGTCTAAACGTTTGACTTCCGCTACCAATTCTTTTTCAATAGCAAGACCAAGCGAGTCAACCCGCTCATTGATTTCATTGCCGATGCTCCAGAATATAACTGAGGGATGATTCCTGTCGCGACTGATTAGTGCATCCAGGTCCTTTTGCCACCAATCTTTAAAATACAGGTGATAGTCCTGCGGGTTCTTGGGTCGCTCCCACATGTCAAAGGCTTCGTCGATCACTAGGACACCATTGCGGTCACAGGCATCCAGAAATTGCTTTGACGGAGGATTGTGACTGGTTCTTATGGCATTGTAACCATAGGCCTTCATCAGTTCAACGCGCCGTTCTTCGGCCCGGTCAATAGTAGCAGACCCTAAAAAACCGTTATCGCTATGCAAGCAACCCCCTTTTAACAAAACTCTTTTACCATTTAAAGTAAAGCCGGTCGTAGCATCGAAATGAATGGTACGTATACCAAAGGTTGTTTTAGTCCTATCAGTTACTTTTCCATTACTGATCACATCTACCTGTGCGGTATACAGCTCCGGCTTTTCAATTGACCAGGCTTTTGGCTGCTTAATGGTGATGTATTGTTCTATCTGTTTGCTTGTACTGATATTACTTGTCGGTACACTTACCCTTTGAGCAATCTTGCCGTCCGGCCTTATTAGTGTAATTATCAGCCGTAAAGGAGTTGTTTTATCGGTAGTGTTCTCTACAATCGCGGAAACTTTGATGCGCGCCTGGTCTGCCGATAAACTTTCGGTACTCACCCAGACACCGTTTTGTGCCAGGTGTACAGGTTGTTTCCTGATCAGCCAGACGTGCCTGTAAATTCCGGAGCCGCTATACCAACGGGAAGTTTTTCCTTCGTTACGTACTTTAACAGCTATTAAATTCGGTTGCCCAGCGGGGTTAACAACTGAACTGATATCCACATCAAATGGCGTATAACCGTAGGGGTGCCTTGCTAACAATTTTCCGTTTACATAAACCTCACAGTTCATATACACCCCATCAAAACTGATGATTGACTGCGTATAGGATTCGTCTGCTTTTAAAACAAAACTTTTCCGGTACCAGGCGGTTCCACCTATCGTATAGCCAGTGGCGGTAGCGCCAGGGCTGTTTCTAGAAAACGGGCCTATAACCTCTCCGGGTTTTTGATTGGGTAAAGGCTCAATACTCCAATCGTGAGGAAGATCTATCTTTCTCCATGAGTCATCATTAAAAGCCGTTGTTTCAGCACCTGCTGGATCTCCCTTATAAAACGACCAGTTATCATCAAACAGCGATTCGTAACGGGCATTTTGAGCACTTGCGGTATGATAAATGCCCCACAAAGCCAATATAAGTATAATTTTATTCATGGACTAGTTGCATTAAGGACTCAATATTAATAATTTTTGTTGATAAACCGGCAACTAACGCCGCCGGTAATTTTCCGTTTTTTGCCTTGTAAGGGCCTGTAGGTGACAGTAACACTTTCACAATATTTTGATCGGTCTCGGGCCGCTCGCCCTACTTTCCCTAGTTCAATTTCACGATTCAACCCATTAGAGTAAGCGCCAACCACGCCGACGTCGTTCTCTTAATTCAGATCCTAAGCGCTATACCAGCGGGAATAACCAGCACATCACCCTTTTCCAGCAGGATCGTCGGACCCATGGTCAGCATCTAATTGCGAGGTTACTATTTTAGGTGGGCTGCGGACCGCCCTTTATATTTAGGTTAATTCTATTTATTTTTTACCCAACCGCAATGCTTAATTTCATAAAAATGACTAGAAACTAAAATTCATTCCTATATAATAATTTCTGCGAGGAGCAGGATTGTAAAACCTTTTACCATAAGCATTAATATCGTTACCCAAGCTATACATTTGATTTAAAATATTATCAGCACCAATATAAATATCATATTGAGAGCAATGCTGCAGATGCCGGTAACCAATTTTTGCCTGCCATAACTGATAAGCAGCGGCGGAAGCATCATTGGCATCGTCGAGCGGAAGTGAAGAGGTAGCGTTAAAAATACTGTTTAAATACATTCCGGACTTCGTCTCCATTTCAAGCGTAGTAACATTGATATATTTAGGTACACCGGTTAGAGGATTGCCGTTGTAATTGATATTATCTATTCGATAATCTGCAAATATATAAGGCTGATAGCTAAAGCTGTTACTAAGGTTGATTGCCGTAATAAAATTTGCATCGTTCTTCATTAAAAAGCCTTTCAACCAAAGTTCCGCACCAGGCTGATGCGTTTTGCCCGCGTTCACATAATATTCGTCGATCGTAGCACTGCTTCTGCGTACAATGGCTTCTTTCAGCCCAAAAGAATAAACCGACACATCAAATGCTAAACGATTTTTGAAGGCATTGCCCTTGAGGCCCATTTCAAAATTCCAGCCATATTCCGGTTGCAAAGAATCATTAAAACCACCATTGGATGGGTGCAGTTCAGCAATAGAAGGTGGCGAAAAACCTTTGGCAGCAACGGCATAAAAATGCAAATGCTGTGAGATAGTATGCAGCAGACTAAACCGAGGCGACCACAAACCATTTGTTTTTGCTTTTAAAAAGGCGACGTTTGGATTCTCATATAAAGCTCGGTAATCATCGAATTGTACATTGCGACTGATTCCAGACTGAAGCTCCCATTTGCTGCCAATATGGAAAGCCATTTGTGTATAAATGCTAGTTTGTGTGGCTTTTAATTCATCCTGAAACTGAACGGTGTCTTTTAGACCTGCCTTATTGCCAAAATCATTGATGTAGGAGTGGTTATACAGCAGTTCGAATCCGGTTAACCATTTCAAGGTTACATTATTTGAAAACCGCGTATGGTAGTCAAAACTAGTTCTGAGCCCGGCATTGTTTTCATTTCTTAATTCGTAATTGCTTGTAAAAGGATTCTTGAAGTTTGTATGATTATATACCAGTGAAGTTATATTGTTAAGATGTGCATTGAGTATGGATTTCAGGCTTGCCCCCGTAAAAATGGTTTTATTATAGACAGCCGCTTTTTGTTTTACGGCCAAAGGATAAGCTGATGTATCGGTACCCAATTGTCGCAAAGTAAGGCCGCCAGGTGTTTGATAATACATGTTGGCATAAAAGGAAATAAAATGCAGGTTTTCATGGTTGCTTATATGCCAATCCCCATTCCAGTTGAGCACGTCTTTTTTCATAGCCGATTGTTGGCGGTAACCATCGCTTTGCTGATGCACCTGTTGAAAATTGCTCTGAAAGTTTTTGTGTTCTGTCCGATACATTAAGTGTTCATTAAAAAGGCCATAAGAACCACCGCTAAAGCCGCCGCTCAAAGATCGCTTTTGCCCTGTATAGCCTTCGCCGCTATGCAAAATAATAACACCACCTGTATTAGCACCATACAAACTACTTGCCGGACCTTTAATAATTTCTACAGATTGTAATTGACTAATATCTACTAATTGTAGATAAGTGTTGCCACCTGCATCGGAAAGGGGAATATCGTTCCAGTAAACTTTTATATTGCGCACACCAAAGGGCGACCGGAGTAAACTTCCTCTGATTGAAAACCGGTAACTGCCAGGTGAGCGCTGTTCCATACGAACACCTGGAATAGTATTTAAAATAGGAACCAAAGATGTTTGATTAAACAATTGCAGTTGCTTTTTATCGACAATTGAAACCGCCGCAGGCACCAGCTGCCATTGCTTCTGCGAACCAAAGGCAGTAACTGTCACTGTTAAGAGACTGTCTCTTTTTTGCGGCTGTATCAATGAATCTTTATTATCCTGCCCCCATACACAGGACGCCGAAAAATAAAGGCATCCCAATAAAATTCCTCTTAATAAGAAACAATAAAGTTGGCTTTTATAAATATTTTTCACACTCGATTATTTCTAACTCAATCATTTCTTATTTACTTAAAAAAATATTCTTTTATCATCCACTTATTGAGTGCTTTACGAAAGTGGACAGAAAACCCGCACTCCTAAAAACCTGTTTTAATCTCTAAGAGATGAAAACAGAGGATATTTCAATAAAGCTATTATTTGCCGTACTTGGGTGATTCTCATCCGGTAGCTTTTCCCTTTATCGGTTAATCCCCAAAATCGATCACACCAAGTACGACAAAGCTACGAAAGTTCGCCATCGCTTAATATGCTTCCTGTTCTGCACTGCAGTTATTAGTTGTGTACAATATTTTTCAGCTGCCTTTTCCTATTTTTGTCAAAAATAAAAGCAGATGCGGTTTTTATTTCTAACGGCTTTTACCAGTTAAGTACTGATTAAACTTCCTCTGTTCCCGAAATTATTTCTTACATAAGACGATATATCGGCAATTTGCTGATCACTGAGAATACTTAATGGCAGCATTGCGTTTGCATATCCGTAATTGTCAATTGTAATTCCTTTTTTATAACCCTTTGTACAAAGTTGATTAATTCATTTGAATCTCCTAAAACATATTTGTTTTTTAGTAAGTGTCATGTCTAAAAGATTATTTGTCAAGAATGAAAATTATCTTATTTGTAAATGAAGAAGGTTTATTGGTTCTTTAAGGAAGCCATATCTATTACAAAACGGTATTTCACATCGCTTTTTAGCATCCTTTCATAAGCTTCATTAATTTCTTGCATTTTGATGATTTCAATTTCTGATACAATATTATGCTTACCGCAGAAATCCAACATTTCTTGCGTTTCGGCGATGCCTCCGATAAGTGAACCTGCTACTGACTTTCTACCCAAAATCATGGGCACCGTATTTAAAATTGGCTCCAGGCCACCTAAATATCCTACTAAAACTAAAGTCCCACTGATGTTTAATGTTGCGATATACGGGTTTACATCATGAATGTAAGGCACAGTATCAATTATTACATCGAATTGGCCGCTTACCGATTTCATTTGTCCATCATCCGTAGATATAACTACCTTATCAGCACCTAGATCTAAAGCATCCTTCTGTTTTGAGGTTGTTCTGGAGAAAAGGGTGACCTCAGCACCTAGGCCTTTTGCCAATTTAATAGCCATATGCCCTAACCCACCTAGCCCAATGACAGCCACTTTACTATCTTTCCCTACTTTCCAATGGCGTAGGGGCGACCAGGTTGTTATGCCTGCACATAATAACGGCGCTGTGGCAGCTAGATCTAAATTAGGGGGTACTTTTAAAACAAAATGCTCCGCTACGATAACCTTTTCAGAATATCCGCCAAAGGTTGTTCCTCCAATATGTTTATCCTTTCCATTATAGGTACCGGTAAACCCATTTAAACAATATTGTTCTAAATCTTGCTGGCAACTTGAACAAGTTCTGCAACTATCCACTAAACAACCGACCGCTGCAAAATCACCCACTTTTAATTTTGTTACCTTATTACCCACTTTAGTCACTTTGCCAACAATTTCGTGACCTGGTACAGCCGGGTAAACAGTGCCACCCCAATCGTTTCTGGCTGTATGTAAGTCGGAATGGCAAACACCGCAATACAAAATATCAATTTCTATATCTGTTTCGCCGACTACTCTTCGTTTTATTTCGGTTTGCTTTAACGCTTTGTCTGCAGCTTCTGCTGCAAATGCTTTTACTGTTGTTGCTTCCATTTTTGTATAATTGTTTTTTAAATTTAGAATACATTCTTATTGTTAGAACATAATTTATGTTTTTTTAGTCGAGCATAAAAATACCATTTTTATTCTTCTTTTAATTTATGCTGGTTTTGTCTACCTCAACAAGAGTTTAAAACTTCGGCGAATCTTGAGGCCTCTATTTCCCCACGCTGGTCATTAAATGCTTCGGATAACGATCGCCCTTAATTTCGGTTTTTGCAAAGGCATCATCAATTACTTTAATATCGGCAGCTGTTAAATCGATAGCCACGCTGCCAATATTCTCTGTTAGTCTATGAGATTTTGTGGTACCAGGAATGGGCACGATCCATGGCTTTTGAGCCAGTAACCAACCCAACGCGATTTGTGCATTGGTGGCGCCTTTTTCTTTAGCAATAGCGGACAATAAATCAATCAAAGTTTGATTGTTTTTTCTATTTTCTTCATTAAAACGAGGTAGGGTATTTCTAAAATCGGAGCTATCGAATTTTGTCTCTGCATTAATCTTTCCTGTTAAAAAACCTCTGCCTAAGGGGCTAAAGGGTACAAAACCAATTCCTAACTCTTCTAAAGTTGGTAGTATTTCATTTTCAGGTTCTCTCCACCATATAGAATATTCACTTTGTAAAGCGGTCACCGGTTGTATTGCATGTGCTCTTCTAATAGATTCGACTCCTGCTTCTGACATGCCAAAATGTTTTATCTTTCCTTCCTGAATTAAATCTTTTATAGTCCCTGCTACATCTTCTATTGGGACGTTCGCATCTACTCTATGTTGATAAAATAAATCAATTACATCTGTTTTTAAGCGACGTAAAGATTCTTCTGCAACTGCTCTGATGCGCTCTGGTCTGCTGTCTTGTCCTTGTGCGGCTTCTCCGTTCTTAAAACCAAATTTTGTGGCTATCACTACTTCTTTTCTAAATGGCGCTAAAGCTTCCCCCACCAATTCTTCGTTAGCTATACCATATGCTTCAGCAGTATCAAAAAATGTGACACCTTGTTCATAGGCTTCTCTAATTATCTTTATGCCTTGTTGCTTCTCCATTGCAGGGCCATATGCAAAACTTAACCCCATACAGCCCAATCCTAAAGCCGAAACTTCTAATCCGCTGCTTCCTAATATTCTCTTTTCCATTGTCTTTTTTTTGATTAATATTTTATTCAATCTTGTTTCTACCACAAATTTCCGAAAAGTGAGTCAGTTTGTACTTATACCAATTACTGAATTACTTACCAATATTACTGAATATAGAGCGATGATCGTTGTAACTGTTGGTGAATATGTAAATTTGTAATAGAAAGATAACAAAATGGAAAAAACAATAAACTTCAATACGGTCAATGATTATAATGCTTTTTATGACAATGAAACACTGCACCCTTTAATCAGTATCGTCGATCTTTCAAAGGCAAGCCCAAGAGCTGCACGTAAAATGAACTTTAATATATTTTGTATCGTACTCAAGAAAGTAATTTGTGGAAATATTAAGTACGGGAACAATTATTATGATTATCAAGAGGGGACTTTAGTCTTCTTTGCTCCTGGACAAGTGATAGAAATTACGGGAGACGAGCTTTATCAGCCATCCGGGACGGCGTTAGTTTTTCATCCTGACTTATTGTTGAATACGGCTTTGGGGAAGCGGATGAATGATTTTGGTTTTTTTTCTTACAATACAAGCGAAGCACTCCATTTATCGGAAAAAGAGAAAAAAATAATCTTGGAGTGTTTTGATAAAATTTATTACGAATTAAATCAATCAATAGACAAGCATAGTAAAATACTTATTGCGTCTAATATAGAGCTTTTTTTGAATTATTGCATGCGATTTTACGATCGTCAATTTATAACCAGAGACAATGATAATAAGGGTATACTAGAAAGATTTGAAGGTCTATTGAATGATTACTTTAGGTCCGACAAACCACAAAATCTTGGATTGCCCTCTGTCGCCTCTTGTGCAGACGAATTGCATCTTTCTGCTAATTATTTTGGTGATTTGATTAAGAAGGAAACGGGAAAAACTGCACAGGAATACATTCAAACTACGGTAATTAACGTAGCAAAGGAACGTATTTTTGATATAGATAAATCAATTAGCCAGGTGGCATACGATTTGGGATTTAAATACCCGCAGCATTTCACAAGATTATTCAAACAAAGAGTGGGTGTATCTCCAAACGAATATAAAAATCTCAATTGATTTGATGCCGGTCTCTTCGAGACTTGACTGGACAAAATGTTGAATGGTAGAGACAAATCGATTCCCTGATTCGAAATTTTGTTCCATTTTGTAAAAACATGATAGGGTTATTTTACAAAAATCGATGGATTCATTGCTCAGCTACTTCATCATTTTTCTTTTTTTCAATATTGTGCGGCGTCAGGCATTCTCCAAATCCGATATAATCATTTTTTTCATTTGCATCATGGCCTGCATGGCGCGCTTCGATTTCTCCGCATCTCTATCGGAAAAATACTTTATTACATTTTTGGGGATGACCTGCCAGCTTACGCCAAATTGGTCTTTCAGCCAACCGCACTGACCTTCCTGGCCGCCGCAGGAAATTAATTTTTCCCAATAATTATCGATCTCATCCTGCGTATCGCAATTTACTACAACCGAAATGGCTTCGTTAAAACTGAAAGGCTGGACTACGCCGCTATCCATAGCCATAAATAAATCATTACCCAAATGAAACCTTGAATGAACAATCTTTGCATCGACCTTCGTTTGTCCTTCCTGATAATGGACAACCGTATCCACACCGGAATTTTTGAAAACTGAAGTATAAAATTTAATCGCTTCATCTGCTTTGCCTTGCTGCGCGCCGCAGAACATAAATAATGGAATTATTTTTTGCTTCACTTCGTGTTCGTTTCCTAAAGTGATTTGCCAGGACACGCCGAATTTGTCCTGTACCCAACCGTATTTTTCACTCCAGTCATACTTATCCAATGGCATTAATATCTCACCGCCTTCTGAAATTTTTTTCCATGCTTCATTCAGATCGATTTCATTTTCAAAAGTTGTATAAAATGAAATAGAAGGATTGGGCTTAAATATAATGCCGCCGTTGAGCGCAACAAAATTTTGTCCGTTCAAAACAAAATCTACCGTCAGCACAGAGCCTGCTTTGCCTGAGGGCGTATCAACCGGACTGTGGAATGTGTTTACAATTTTTGAATTCTTAAAAATGCCCGTATAAAAATTTGCGGCTTCTTTGGCATTGCTTTCAAACCAAAGAAATGGTATTGTGAGTTGTTGCGTAATAATGTTTTATAGATAAATTATTTGTTTAAAAATTCTTCTACAATGTCAACGGTATAAGTTTGTCTCCAATCGTTGTTCTTTAAACTTTCTATTGCGCCAAGGTATTCGCCGTGCCCACCAGGTAATATTACAAGCTCAGCGTTTGGAATAGTGCGATAAATTTCCACTGCGTGTTCTACACTTCCTACATCATGGGTTGCATTTATAATTAATGTAGGTAGATGAATAGATTTAATTTGCTCATCTGTCCAGCCTTTAAAATTTTTCATGCGTTGCACATCTTTATCAAACGAATTTTGAAATGCTTCTTCATTATCATTTACCCTAAAAAAACCGTCGCGCAATGCTTTAGGCATCATTTCTATATGTACATTTTCAAATCCGTTCCAGAATTCCTCTGGCACCGCTTCTTTTTTATAAAATGCGGAAGCAATAATCATTTTATTTATTAAAGACGACCGATGCAGAGCAAGCTCAATTAATGTTTGGCCGCCATTACTGAAACCTAGAAAATCTGCTTTATTGATTTGCAAATAATCGAGCAATGCAGTAACATCATCGGCATCCTGTTTAAAAGATAAATCTGAATGGCGGTCGCTTGTTCTGCCATGCGCTTGCAATTCCATGGCAATGATTTTCCTGCGCTTTGATAAGTGCGGAATAATATTTCCGAATGTAGTTTGGATAGTAGAGCCTCCGCCATGTATTAAAACCAATGGCAAATCACCTTCGCCGTAAATTTGATAATACATACACAAACCTTTAATATCCGCGTAACCATTTTGAAAAGAAATATTATTTGCCATTTTGTCCATTTTTTTATCGACCAAATTGTCTAAGATGAAGTCGTTGTGTTTATAAGAGATTAACCCTATTGGTCACGATTTATTTTCCCCAAAAATGAATATTTATATTCGTGATTGTCACCTAAACTTACATAATTCTCAATGGAATTAATCCATTGTGTTTTTAAAAATGGCACTTCATCTGTTACCTCTTCCTACATTCTAAGTTCGAGAAGCGTTCCTATATTAGGTTTTACGAATTATTCGTTTTTCAGTAAATTTTTCAGTGGGATTTTGCCGAATAACCGTCGGACTAATACCTGCTTTAAATTCACTTTTCCGGAAATATATTCATCCCAAACTTAAGGCAGACGATGTTTAACCAATTGGTGAATACACATTTTCCCTAAAGCCTTTTGCTGTCTTTTTAGTGCAAATTAATTCGAGCAATTAATCCTTCCGGAACCTGTTTAGCATACATTGTTTTCATTCTTTATTCTTTACTGAGCAACACTTTGTACTTGTGCTTATTGTCAACGATTATCCAGATTTCAATCAGCAGCAAAATTCCTGCAATCAGCAACGCTGAAGGCATGAAGACAATGTTGTGTAAAATAATTCCCATGAGAACAGGTAATATCACAATCGCACCTAATGCTCTCGTTCGAGGAACAGCAAATAAAACACCTCCGATGATTTCGATAGTCCCGACTAAAGGCATAAGCCATCGGATAGTCATAAACGCTTCCATTACTTTTTGCATTTCGTGACTCATTTTCGGGTCATTCCCCATGTGGACAAACTTGGTCATACCTGCAAATACGAACATCAGTCCGAATAAAAGACAAACAGTGAATTTGAAGATTTTCATAATCTAAATTTTAATAAATAATATTTTTATTCCATTGAAAATAATCCGAAATTATTGCCTTCCGTATCTATGCAAAGAGAAATAAATCCCCATTGCCCAATAGAAAACTTCGGTTTAAGGACCGTCCCGCCTGTGGCTTCCACGCGGCTCTCTTCCGTTCTGCAATCTGTGCACGGAAAATACACCATCGTGTTTACGCATTGACCATCACCTTCCTTCGTACCGGGCATTTCTATCTGTGCGCCGCTTACATAATTGCCTTCATCAACGGGTGGTGTAAACATCGACATTTTGAAGGAGTCATTATTGTCGGAGGGCGGCGCTGGCGCATCGTGAAATTGCGTACCAAGCACCGTCGTGTAAAATTTTTTAGCGCGTTCGATATCCTTCACATGAATCTCGAACCAGCAGATAATATTTTTATTCATGGCATCTTTTTAAATGAAAATTAAATAAGGGTTAATGCTTTTCCGTATAAGTTTTGAATCGATTTAAAACTGATTGGCAGAATTTTTCTTGAAGAATAATGTCTGTCCGCTCTTCTGGTTCAAATGTTTCGCACACGACAGTGCAGTTATCTGTTCGACTGAATACAATTACTGATCTTCGTCCGTCATCTTGCGTACTTTCAATATATTCGAATGGAACAATCTTATCATAAGTTCCTTTAAAATCGAAGCCTTCTTTCCTGTCCAGACTTTCCATCCTGAAATTGAATAAACCTCCCGGTGCAATATCATTCTCAGCCTTAGGGCAACGCCACCCATCAAAAGGAAGATTCCATTTAACTATATGCTCGGGTTTGGTCCAGTAGTTCCATACTTTTTCAATATCTGCTGAAACACTTATTTGAGCTGTAATATTTTCTGTATGGATCATAACTATAAGAATTAAATAAGAGAATGATTTTTATATTGTGAGATAAAGAATTATATTTTTCAACTGATATATGGTGTTTTGTATGTACCACCGCAAAATTGAGGCATTCTCCTCGCCTAAGTGTGTCAACGCCCGGCGTCTCAAAATTAAATATAATTCCTGCATAACAACCAACTTTAAATTATTACTGACGAAAGTGCAAAACTTTACTGAATCCTTCTGTATATCTAAATATTTTTAAGTAGCTGAAGCAATATCTGAAAATAAAATTCTTTTGGAGACTATCAAAAAAAGCGGTGAAAACACAGCTATAGATAGGGGTGCCTGTTTTACACATTAGTCACAAATTGCAAAAAAGCAATTTAAGCTTAAGCAGAGCCTCTATGAAAGATTATAGGGTTTAAATACCTCATAAATCAACTGTTTCAGGACTAATCACAATATCAAAGATCTAAAGAGTGAGTCGCTGAAAGTGAATGCAGATAATCATGCTGATTTTACACTTCGTATCCAAAAGGCGAATTATTGGATAGACGAATACATCATACCTCTCAATTCGATTTTGAATATTGATCACCCGCAATCCGTTGTTAATGCCATCATCCAGGTACAGCGCTATACCAGCGAAAAAAGAATATTGGCAGAAAACTATGAGCTTAAACGGGAATTTGAGAAATTGTATGGATGCGCAGTTAATGCAAAGGTTGAACTGGACAGGACTTTGAGCAGGCTGACCAGGGAACTGCTACCTCTATTAGAACGGATCAAAAGCGATTCAATCATTTTAAGCGGGTTTTACCACTACGTCGAAAATGTAGATCAGTCAGAAAATTATATCATTCCCTTACCCTCACTGTTAAAAAAGGTGAAAGCCAATGTAATTTCTAAAAACTTTGGAAGCGAAGCGGCTTTTTTTATCGATCAGTTCAGTTACCAGCAGAAAGAGGTATTTTACAGTGAACAGGCTGAGGAACTGGAGTGGTTGCCGGATGCCAGCTATTTTAAAGAGCAGATCATCTTGCAAAAAGAAATCAAAAACTTTTATCAATGGTGTTTCGACGCTTTGCAACAACATACCAGCAACATTACGCTAGCCAAATATTTTACGGTTTCAAACCTGATCTTGGAAGAAGATTTTGTCGCTGAATACGAGGAAAGCCCGCGCTTTGAGATCCAACTGTCAGATGCCATCCTAAAAATGCCAAAAGTTAAAATCTATGAGAAGTTATCCGATTGAACACAAGGAGATCGTCACACAGTTATTGGACGGACGGTTCATCATTTACCCGAGTCCCTTATTTGCAACCCTTCAGGAGCAGGAAGACGATTACGCCGAGTTTTTCAAAGAATCACACGGTTTTAAACTGCATATGGATGCTGAATTCGCTTACCTGTCATCAGATGAGATAACGGAACGGCGAACACGGGACTTCACCCTATTTCTGGCCGTACTCTGCCGGGGAGCTGGATTATAGTGGGCGGAATTTCAGGGATACGGTAGAATTGGGCAGCTTTGATATTAACGAGACAGAACAACTGTTAAAGCAATCTTCTAAGTGGGAAATATTGGAAAAAACCACGGTCAACGACTTCGATACCTTTATTAATGTCTGGAGCAAAAAGAACGTCTTAAAAAAGACCGGCAACCAATTCAGGTTCACAAAAGCCGTAAAGTTGTTTTTTGAATTTGCTGTGAATGTCGCTAATGCAAAATTGAAAGAGCAGCAAGCCCAGTAATTAATTAGTTGGAGTAAAATGGGACCAGCATCAGCCGAACAAAAAACAAGTTATTTGGAACGTAAAATTTCAAGGGAAACATGTCTATCGCAAAAATAATTGAATCCAACACGCCCAGCTTTGATTTGTGGGACAGGCAACTGGACGAGCACTTCCATGCTCAATATCATCCCGGTGATATCAGTAAAGAAGAAAATGAGCGTATATTTTTCCAGACTAATGAGTTGTTAATGGATATTGCGTCCAACTTTTTTATCTATGGAAAATTTAAGGATAAATGGGATACCTCAAAATGTCATCTGAATTTTTCAGGTCAAAACTTGCTGCTCAAATCCGAAAAAATGACTCTGACCTTTGATTGGGGGCTGCAAGGTAATGAGTTTTATATGGATGTCTATATCATGTATCCGGAAAATCTAAGGTACATGACAGACGATTTCTGGCTAATGCTTTTAGAACTAAAAAGTATGGGAACTTTTGAATATTCTGGTTCAGGTTATCTTACTGCAAAGGAGCGCCCTTTCTTTGAAAATAAAACAAGTACCATATTTCAATTACTTAGAAACTTTATGCTATACTAGGTCGAGAAAATGGACGGAACCAACTACCAGCAGCCCTCTAGTATGGATATTGGGCAATTTACCCTTAAATGGGACGCGAATACAGCTTGGCCGGAATTAATTGAAAAATCAAGTAAGGCTTTCAAATTACTCTACTCGATCAATTATCAACTTTGGAAAATAGATGATTTAGCAAAGAAAAAGGCGGCGAAATCAATTTAATGCCGCTGGGATTACTTGGTGAAATTCATCTATTTATTTACCTGTACATACGGATTATCATTCTTCATCCGCCATATTTCGTTTTTTCTGCTATAAATAAAGGTGATGCCCGGCAGTTCATTTACTTCTGAAAAATCAATATTTCCGTTATCTTCCTGGATAACTCTTCGGTCAGGGCTCATGAGATATTGCTTACCGTTAATTTTCTTGGCAACCAGTATCCGGGTCCGCTCGTGTACATCATCAAACGTAAAGTTAGGTATGGCTTTAATGATCGTTTTTTTACTTTTCGCATTGCGGCTCAGCGTATCCAGCCATTCACCTGTACTAGCGGAGACCAGACAGTCGTAATTGTCCTTATTATTGACTAGCTCTCGCTTATATTCACTGATGCTGCGGCCGACAAAATCTCCATCCAGGAGGTCGCCTAATTCATTCGCCGCGGCCCTTGATCGAATGCCTGCCTGGTAGATCTTTACCTTTTCTATGGAAGGCAAACCCGCTTCAACCAGTATAGCCAGTTCTTCCACTGCTTCGGCTTCTGCTTCAAATTCATGATTCAGTAGTTTCTTGCTAATGCCATTTAATACCCACGGCAAGGAAAAGGTATAGAGCTTAGTGATCACATCGAGCGCATGATCTAAAGACAAGATGCCGGATATGGGCGTGCCAGTAAGCCATCTAGTCCGGATCGCATCAATATCATCCGATGTGAACAAGCCCCGGTCGTCAGCAAATACATTGACATCCCTGATCTCCTCTTCGATGTCCCGCAGCATATTTATTTTGGTTGCAATACTTTCATCATTAAGTAAGTAAGCCTGAACTATTCCGGTCAAAACAGGTAGTTTTTCTTCCAGGCTAAGGTCGCTGTTCAGGGGAAGTCCAGACTGCACGATAGCAAACCACTTATTGCGGTTAGCACCGACTTTTTCAGCGATACCTTCAACCCTGGCAGTCAGAAATTCGGCTACCTGTTGAGCAGAGATCGTTTCAGATTTATCAGCCTGGATGGCAGCGAGCGACCTACGGAAGAAATTTTCGGTCCAGGATACATCTACCGGGCCATCCGGGTTGTTGACCAGCAACAGGGATAAAAGGGTATCATCTATCCAATCCAGAATATCTTCAATTGCTTCAGCTTTTTCACCAATTTCATCGACCCGGTTTTCCGTGATCAGTTGGATCAACAGGTCAAAATCGGTATCTTGATCTTCCGCCACATCCTTTAAAGTTTCAATCAACGAGAGAATTCCGCTTTGGGCCAAGTCAATTTGCCCTTTATCAAAATATGCTCTGACCTCATCCTGTTTTTCTTCACGCCTTCTGCGGTTCATGCCGTTGGTGTCCAGCGCAACCAGTATCTTGCCCTCATGGTCTACATAGGCACGACCGGCACGGCCCGCAATGTTCCAGAAATCCCTCGCGGTAATTTCCGAGCCGCTTTGAAACAGCGTCGAAAATATAACCGTAGAAACACCCAAGTTTACACCTTGCCCAAGGGTGGAGGTAGAAATGATCACCAGCGGACGATCCGAGCGCATCAGACGTTCCAGAGGAAGACGGACATCGCCATGAAGATCGGCATTATGACACAATATCCCTTTGCGGGCAAAGTTAAGCCAGCCATTGTTTTCGCCGTAAGCTTCAATACAGGCAAGTTCAAAGGCTCGCCAGTCGTTCCGGCTTTTCCATGGGTGGTTAGCGGAATCGGCACCCAACGTTCTCAGGTAGGAATTAGCCATCACAAATACCGATGCCTTTAAGCCCACAAAAATGAGTACCGGCCCAAAACTCCTTAATTTATAAGCAGTTGCAGCAACCGCATCATTTTTATCTTCCGGGAAGTACTTTTCTACGTTTTTACGCTGATATTTTACCCTGGGTAGCTGTTCTGCCACAATAAAACGGCGGTTAAAGGACGCCCTTTCCTTATCCTGGCTCTCCCAATTCAAATTAACTACACCGTTGTTCCATTCCAAAATGCCCAATCGTTCGTCTGACGGACGCCAGTTTTCGCGGTAAACGGTATCGTTCGTACCGGTCAGCCAAGTCGCTATATCATCCGCGTTGGGTAATACGGCCGAAAGCAGCAGGAAACGTCCGTTATTCTTTTCGATATAATACCGCAGTTCTTCATAAAATATCTCATTCATGATCAGCCGCTTATTATCACCTAACAAATGTCCTTCATCAATGATCGTCAGGCTGATCTGGTTAGCCAGGTCATTGTTGCCCCGGAGAATAGCCTTTGCTTTTTCAGGTGTAGCGATAATAACCTGCGCTTCCTCAATTGCCAACTCATCCAGCTTACTGTATAAACTCCCGCCATACAAATGGGACACGGCGATATTGGAATGTTCGAAAACCCGTTCGAGGTTACTTTCCACCTCAAAGGCCAATGACCGGAACGGCGCAATATATAAAATCTTTCCATCGGGGTTTTGTTGCATACCATGTAGGATTGCGATCTCTGCGATTCTTGTTTTACCGCTGCTGGTAGGAATACTCACCACGCATCCCGGCGCATTCATATCTAGTACCTGAGCAAGCGACTTCCGTTGGGTTAGAAAGAGTTCATAAATACCACGCGGTTCCATAAAAACCAGCGAACGGATATAATTGCGTACCTGTATGTCCTCGGTATCAAAATAACCGCTCAGGACATTCCAAAGTGAAGCTTCGTTGAAACCATCAGAGATTAGTAATAGCAAACGTACTATCCACCAGATGCCAGGATCGCCTTCCAGCGCAGCTATCTCCTTTCCATTGATTAACAGTGCGCGCGCTTCCTGTAAAAAATCATTATCACCGGACTCATAGAATTTGACAAATCCATCCAGTGCCCTAGCAATGATCGATTCATAGATCTTGTTATTATTAAGATCTTCTTCATACTGTTCTGCGAGGTAGCTATCTTGGTGTTCGCTATCCAAAAGAATTGTGTAGATCGTATCATTTAGCAGGCGAAAATTGCGTTGCAGGAAATAGCGGATCATCCGCCCGATCACAGTCGTCGCCTCAAATTTCGTGATCAGGATAAAAGCCTTCGAATATTGAAATCCGACATAATATGCCATAGAAGCGATTACCCCGTAATAATTACTGGTTGCTTTTTGATTGACCAAAGGAGCATGAACGGCTTCCAGTATTGAAGCACCTTTCTCAAGTGGCGCTATTGCATCTCCCAATAGTTGATTTTCAGCATAGCTGCAACCCAGGTTTAAATAATGAAATGCCAGCACATTCAAGTTATCATCCTGTATGGTGTACGGTGGAAAATTTCTGCTTTCCTCAGACGTATTGAGCAGGATATACCGGGCATTTGCCTGTGCGATCAGGCTTTGTACCACCCGGTCTTCGTCAAGCCTCTGCAAGCTCGCTTGTATAATTTCATTATTCATAATTCATCGGGTTTAGCCAGCAGGTCTTTTGCTTTTTGAAATGCTGCATTGATCAGGTCAGCAGGTGCTTCGATACCCGCTGAAATAAAGACAAGCGCCGGGTTATCACAGCTGAAATTGGTGGTTACAAATTCTGGCGTACGTGAGTTACTCAGCAGCAGGCCTGCATATCTAAGGTTACCCTTGGTCTTGATCTCGGTCATCAAAAAATTTTCCAGTAAACGGCCAACTGCCTCCGTCGCCGGATCTTTAAATAACACGTCCACTAAGAAAGAGTAAGAGATCGGCAATTTGTCTTTACCCAAAGATGAACTGAGTTCCGTCAGCACAGCCCGGTCTGGCACACTTCTGAATTTTGCTTCGCCCAGAAATATGCGCAGGTCATCATTGCCCTGGTCATCTTTTATCAGATCTATCATCAATGAATCGTCTCCCTTCATCGATTGATCCACATTTGGATTATATCGGAACTTATATGCCTTAAATAAATTACGGTCAGCCTGGCAACTATCTATATACTCGATCAGCATAACTTCCGTTCCATTGCCCTTCTTGGTGCGGTCAGCCTCCGGCAACTGGCGGTGCTGTGCTGCGTATAGCGGAAAACCCACTCTTTCGTAAGCCCTTTTCAATCTTTCCAATTTATCGGGGTCGTAATGGTGATCAATTATTTTATGGGCCAGCCAATCAATAAGCGCATTGTCGTCGAGATCTGTTTTTTCAACCAGAGAACGGTGGCATTGTGTCGCGGTAGGTGCGTGATCAGTACAGGAAAAATAAGTATCAAAAATATTTGGTGCTATAGGGTGTTCACCAATCAGGTCGGCTTGTGAAGGCATAGAATTAAGGTTTTAAGGACTAAGTTAGGCATTTTTTTATTTCGGATGGCATTGCCTCCGACCCGTGCTGTCAGCTGTATCTTTCTTTCTTAAATGATGCCGCTGCCATCTCTAATGCGGCCGTTACCTGACAATAGGTTCCCTGCCGTTCATCAATTTTTAGGCCCCAAAGCAAGCGTCTGCCTGCCGGATTACCAGAGTATTACCCGTATCGGTCCGTACCCATGCGCCATATCAGCCAATCCTTCTCGCCCTCCGGCGGGCAGACCCTTACTTACACCCCTTATCAGTAGCTATTTTTTTGAAGAATTAAGCTTTGGCGGCAAAAGCCGTTATGGTAACCATAGCTTGATCTATCTTGGCCGGGGCATCAACCATGTATGGACCTACGGTATGAATTACAGCTTTGGCGTTACTGGTGGCTGTTATGGCTTATCAGTTTACGGCAAACAATTTAAAAGCCGTGAAGACGCACTGAATTTTGCCCTGATTGAATTAAAAAATATGATGGTTAAAAAGATAGACAGCACCGATACGACCAACGATAAACAACCGGTCATCCTGGCTACCCTGCGTGATATTGAAAAGACGTTGGTTGGCATGGTTCAACTAAGTTTATTTTAACCATTTAGCGCCGAAAATTGTTTCTATCTCCAAGATGAGAAAGAGCGGAAAATTCGAAGGATATATTTATTTTTGATTAATAAACCTATCGTGTCCCATGCCTGCTGCACAATATTTCCGTAAACTTTCATTAATCCCAATACAAATTTCATGACTTTTCGGGAACTGCTGAGAGATCATTCAGCCAATATCGCTTTTATTGTCGGCAACGGGATTAACCGATATCAAGAAAGCCCTGATGGTATTTCCTGGGATCAATTATTATTGCGCTTATGGCAAAGGTTTGCGCCCAATGTCTTTGAATCGGTACCCCAGGGAATAACCATCACTGAATTCTATGACTTGCTGGATTTGGCCAACCAGGAAAATCCTAATCTCCCATACGAAATTCAAAAAGAGGCAGCGAGACACTTAGGCGGTTCTTCCGGACAAGCTCACCACCTCGGATTTATGCGAAAGGCGCGGGAATTGAACGCCCCCGTACTCACCACCAATTTTGACCTTATCCTGGCCGAAGGGCTCGGGCTAAATCTATACAACATGGATAAGGGCCGTTTTACCGACTTCTATCCATGGTCAAGCTATTATAATGACCATCCGATCCAAGACCCTGCCGCCGATTTCGCCCTTTGGTTTATCAACGGCTTCATCAAGTATCCACGAAGCATCCGACTGGGGCTTTCACAATACATGGGATCAGTGACCAAAGCAAGAGATTACTTGCACAAAGGCACTGATGCCAATTTATTTAATGGGAAGGGCCGGCATCTTTGGCCGGGCTACCAAACCTGGCTGCATGTCATTTTCAATAAAGACCTTTGTATTTTTGGGTTAAGCCTCGAAGAAAACGAAGTGTTTATCCGGTGGCTGCTTATCGAAAGAGCAAAATATTTTCGGATGTTCCCGGAAAGAAGAAAGTTGGGCTGGTACGTTGCCCCAAGGATAGAGCAGCCGGACAACCGGATCGTTGGTAAACATTATTTTTTAAATAGCATCGGGTTTGAATTGATCGAAACCAGCGATTATAATGAGATTTACCGGGATGCCTGGGTAGCCTGAATAATTTTAAGTATGAGCAAAACGAAAACCATCATAAATCCCGAAGCCGTTCACTCGGCAATCACGACATGGAGCGGGTTTGTTTACCAAGGAAAGCTGGCCTTATACCATACCCTGATCCTATTGGGGAAAGACAAACAATCAGATACCCGTTTCCTACAACTGGATAGCTTGGAAGATTTTGCTGTACTCGATGCCGGCAAAAAATGTCTGTCCATGCATCAGATCAAAGCTTATAAAACGCTATACTATTCCGGTTATAAAGCCGATTTTGAGCAATTGGTTACCAAAGCTGCCGGAGTCGGATGCGGTGACTATAGCTTTCACATGACAAGGGAGATTAAAGATAAATCCACGACAGATATTGAGGCGGCTCATCCTGCGATGAAAATTTATAAATACAGTGATGGAAAGTATTATTGCCCCTTAGATAAAATAGATGAATTGCTGGAAGAAGCAATTAAAACTTATTATATAGCAAGAGAACCTGAACTTGACTGGAAGATCAAACCCGATTATCTCACGATCACCCGTAATGTATTGGAGGACGTCATACAGGATAAAGTGATTAAAATTCACCAAAAGGTTCATCTGAGCCAGGGGTCAGACAATTTCAATGCTTATACAGAAGTGATACCCTTTCAGAGTTTTATCGGACTGCTTTCGGAAAACCTGATTGCCAGGGCTTCCGGTAAGGCGTATTTCTTTTTCCTGATTAAAAGGGATCTTAATGTTTATCACCAGGAGTTTTGCGTGGAATGCAGCGAAAGCATGGATGACACCAACAGGAAAAAAATGTACAAATACCTCCGCTATATCAATATGCTGACGGATGATCAATTGGTGAAATTCATGAGACGCATCATTCCGCAACGCAAATTCATCTTTAACAATATCTTCGATTACAAACACCACAATACCAACACTGAGGAAATGAAGGATGCATTTTTTGCAGCGCTCAGGCAATTCCGGCTCATCGAAGATTTGCCTGCAAGTCCGTTCGGCTGGAAAGAGGAACCCTCCGCATTTTTAATACCTACAACCATCAGCAGGCCCCAGCATAAAGCTTTCGACGTTTGTGAAGCCATTATTGAAAATGTTAAAGAGACAGACCTCGACCTGCCTTACCAAACCAGTAATCTGATTACTGCCCAGATTGATGTCCCTTCAGTATATGGCTCTCTTCAAAATATCATTACACATGCCCCGGATGATGATACAGCTGAAGCGCCTGAGGATAATATCATCCGCTGGAAAACTATATCCCTTACCTCTATCGAAAAAGCTAAAACGATCATCAAATGAAAGAATATATTTACGACCTCTTTACCCAATTTGGATTCCAGGCCCTGCGGTATGAGGCTATCGACCTGTTTACTTTCACAGAAGAATCTGACAAAAAGGTTTATTGGGCGGTCGTTGAATGGGAAAACCTGGAACAGATTGCGGAACAGTCTGCCATATTTTCTAGTTGCCGGGAATTGGTGAACCAGCCCGAAATCGACAAAAACCTGTCTCTGGTCATTTTGATAAAATTAAATGACATCGAACGTATCAATGCCGCCAAGTCTGCGATAATCAAGGTTGAAGAAAACCCCTATTATTTTAAAAAATATGTAATCCATTATGCGGATACCGAGTACGAACAAATTAAAACGCAGCAAGGTGAAAAAACAGTCTTAGAATTTCTTACCCAGCAAATTGTTAGTGCCGATTGCTTTAAAACTTACAAAAACGAATACCGGGCGACCATTTGGCAATCCTTGGTTTATCGTCTGGCATTAAAACTTCCTTTCCTACCGATTACGATCAAAACTAATAAAGGTTTGGCTTCCCTGTTTGAAGATAACCAATTAAAGGTAGCCAGTAAAAACCTGAAAATGCTCGACGATCGTTTATCAGGTGAATTCGCTGAGCTTTCGTCAAAACAGATCGAGGAACAATCAGCTGACGATATCCTGAATAAATTAATTCCAATCATTAAGTAATGGCTATCAAGATCAATAAAATCAAGATTGAAAACTTCAAAGTGTTTTCGTCTTTCCTGGCGGAATTTACAGACACGGACCTGGTAGTGCTTGATGGACCAAACGGATTTGGAAAAACCTCGTTTTATGATGCCGTAGAGCTACTCGTAACAGGTAGTATCCGCCGATATAAAATATTACGTGAACTCCTCATAGACGGAAGAAACACGTATTTGGAAAACCCCTATTTGCATTCAGGTAATCCGGGTGGGGACATTTTGATCAAAGCCGAATTAGCCGTAGACGAGGAAACTTACATAATTTCCAGGCTTTGCATCAATGGTGATATTGCCCCCGATACCTCTTTTACCAATTTTAAATTATATCGTTATACTGATTTTGATACTATCGAAGGCGAACTGGTCGAAAATGAACAAGACTTTTTAGCAGCCATTTTTGATAAAGACTACAAGGCCAACTTCGAGTTTTTGAATTATATAGAGCAAGAGGAGAATGTACACCTGCTCAAAAACACGGAGAAAGACAAAAAATTACTGATCTTACATTTGTTCAACGTATTGGAGTTTTCTAACCAAATTGAAAAATTCGACGCGGTTCGGAAAAAGCTACTGGATTTATGCAATGCAGAAGCTGCTAAGGAACTACAAAATAGTTTAACGCAAATAACCGATCTGAAAAGGGGCTTGAAGGAGATCGGTTCTACCGAATACCGGCAATTGTTTCCGCAAGCCCAGCATTTATGGGACCAACAGCAAATCAAATTTAGTGATGGGATCTATACGGTTTGGTTTGGGGAGGATGGTGATATTTTCCAACTCCGCAAGTTACTTGAGCATAAGTCGGCATTCCAAGATTTTCGCTTTAACAAGCGGGTCAATGATATAATAACGGCAGAAGATAGCCTAAAAGAGTTTTTACAGTACGGCCATTTTATCAGAGATAAGGAACGTTTGCTAACCATCGAAGCCAATCAATTGGAGATCGAAAGGTTGATTACCTATTTCGAAGGCATCACAACATACAATCTTAGTGGCTCATTATTGAATATTCCACAATCTCTTCAAGATATTATTAAAGAAGTTAGCGAGGAAGCTTTATTATCTTATCAGGCCGCTCTTAATAGTCTACGTACGAAACGGGACAATTCTTCCAATCTCTCAAGGATATTAGCAGACTTGCAGACAGCCCGAGAACAACTGATCCAAAAGTTCCGGTCCTATCGCGAGCATACACATGACACGGATGATCAAACCTGCCCCCTGTGCGGCTATCAATGGCCGGAGGGTGAAGATGAAGAAGTTAATAATCTTTTCGCTCATATCGATCTGCAAACAGCCGCTTTGCAGGAAGCCGTCAAACAAAGCGATGATGAGACTACGGACAGCTTAAAAGAATTCCAGGAACGCCAGATCATTGAAATTGCTGCTATACTTAATAATTATTCACAGCAAAATCCGATTGATGCAAATTTCGTTGCCGGTATAAAAACCTTAGAACTGAACGCATTCGAACGCCGTGAAAAAGCATTAACAGACTTGGACATAAATTTCAGCACTTTTTTAAGTACTGCTCCATCGTTGTCATCGGAACTCCTTCTGGAAGAAATCGTAAAGGAACTGCGCAGCAAATTCAGAGAAATCGATCCCGAACTACAATTAGCCGAGCTGGAAGATGTTTACAGCCGCTATTTCCGCAATAATGAAGATTTATTTCAAAAGCTTATTCTCGAAGATATTGACCGCAAGATTCAATACATCGATTGGCAATACGCGATATTTCAAAATGAGTTGATCCAACGTTACGAAACCAAGGTAACCGAAAGCCAGGCGCAATTCAACAACGCCAAATTAGCCGTAGATAAAATAAAAGCTTTGATCGATGTCTATAAGACTTCGCTTGATAATTACAACAAAACACTTATCAGAGATATTGAGATACTCTTTCATATTTATTCTGGCCGGATCGTGCAGGATTTTCAGGGTGGTTTAGGCTTATTTATTAAGGAAGACAAAGGTATCAAGTTCCTGACCGACCCTACAAAAAGTTATGATGCCGTATTTTCAATGAGTTCGGGTCAACTGGCCGCCCTCATGATTTCTTTTACGTTGGCACTGAATAAAAAGTATTCGAAAAACAAGATATTATTCATAGATGACCCTATACAATCTATGGATGAGCTGAATATTGCCGGACTGATAGAGGTATTGCGAAATGATTTTGATGATCGTCAAATATTTATATCGACCCACGAGGATATGATGTCTACCTTTATGCGTTATAAGTTTGAGAAATTCAACCTCAAAACCAAGCGCATCAACATGAAAACAGCATTAAGCTGATCCATTAATTTGATAATTTTTACCAGGCATGACTAAATATGATTTCAGCGCATTAAATGATAAAGAGTTCGAAGAATTTATCTGCGAACTGATGAACAAGCATTACCTGCTGGAATTGCAAAGCTTCAAGCCTGGTAAGGATGCTGGCATAGACTTGCGCTGCTCAACATCTAAAAACAACAATGCCATCGTAGTGCAGGCTAAACAGTATTATACAAAGTTTAACGATCTATTCAGTAAATTAAAAAACGAAGAACTAGCCAAAGTCCAGAAACTAAATCCTGAACAGTACTGGCTTGTCACATCATTGCCGCTTTCTGCTGCAAATAAAGATGCGATTGCAGCATTATTTAAAGGCTTTATGCCAGATGCCAATTTTGTCCTTGGACGAGAGGATCTCAATAAATTGCTAAATAAACATAAAAGCATTGAAAAAAACTGGCTGAAACTATGGCTTTCCAACACCTCTGTACTCAAGCGCATGCTGAATAATGGGATATATAACCGTTCAGAATTCTATGAGGAGAAGATAGTCAGGACAGTAAAATGTTACGTGAAAAACCATTCGTTGGACGATGCGGCGAAAATCCTCAAAAAAAATAAATTCCTGCTGATCACCGGACAACCCGGTGTTGGGAAAACCACCTTGGCGAATATGGTAACCTATCAGTTTTTAGCGCAGGAATATCAGCTAGTTTATATCAATAAGGATATTGCCGAAGCGGACGATGTATTTACAAAGGATAAGGATGCACGGCAGCTTTTTTATTTCGATGATTTCTTAGGTCGAACCCACCTTGAACTGTTAAATCATACCGGGAGCAGCGAAAGTTCCATTGTTAATTTTATTGAGAAAATTCAGTTTTCCAGGAATAAATACCTGATTATGACCACGCGGACCACCATACTAAACGATGCGCGAGAGCACTTGGAAAAGATACGGCAGGCGCGACTTGACCTCAACAAACAGGAAATCAGGCTTTCCGACTATAATCTGAAAGATAAGGGTCAAATCCTCTATAATCATATTTTTCACGCAGACATAGGTTTGGTCTATAAGGAAGTCGTATTAAAAGATAAAAATTACTGGAAGATCATCAGGCATAAGAATTATACGCCGCGCCTGATCGAATTTATCTGTAAACCATACAATATTTCAGAAATTGAACCATCGAAATATTTGTCTTTTATCTTAAACGCACTGACTTATCCGGAGTTGATTTGGGAACATTCTTTTACGAAACAACTACGCGCGGAAGACCGTTTCCTCATCGGTAGCCTTTATAGTTTCGGTAACCATTTTCGATTTATCAACTATCGCTTTGACTCACACATCCGTCTCGATTGCCTTGAACTGGGATACAATGCCCGAGTTAATTATGAGGTTAAAAACAATGGTCACACCCGATCTACGGATAGTTTTAATAAAAGCTTAAAACACTTGCTGGATGGTTATCTCTTAAGTTATGTCGAAAAAGATACCAATGTCATTATGCTGGGATTTATTAATCCTTCCATCGACGATTTTTTACTGCAATACTTTAAACGTAGCAATGAGGAAAAATGGAAATTGGTAAATGGCGCGGCCTATTTAGCCCAATTGAAATTTTGCTATAATAAATTATTCAGTTTTACGGACCTTGGGTTTGATATCTATGAAAAGGAAACACTGGCCTTTCTTCAATTTATCAATAAAGATCCTAATCATTTTAAGGCAACTATTCATCTAGATAGCGCATATCCTATTGCCTACCAAAATGCATTTAACTGTGAGTTAGCTGAGCTTTATTACGATTTGAAATTCACCGAGGAAATCAATCTGGAACTTGATCCCCTGATCATTAGCCTGGTTTCGAAGGTCGACCTGAATGATTTGAATAATTCCGCTTACGACATTCTGCTCAAAATCATAAAAGAACCCGGCGACTTAATACTTCTTGAAAAGTATGTGATGGATAACTGGGAGAAATTAATCATCGCGTTATGGCCACATGGCAGTAACAGCGATAAATTTGAAGAACTTGAAGACCTTTTTAAAAACTACAATCAGAACCTCCGGGCGTTCATTAATCATCCCGATCATATGAAAATGTTCTACGATGACTTAAGTACAAAGGCGGATGATGAAACGATAAGCATGATTTACAGCAATGAAGATAACATCAAAAGTCTCGAAGAATTGGACGAATTAAAAGAAAAAGTGCTTAAAACAAGAAACGAAATCTTTGAAGGATTTTACATGGAGGATAAAAGTTACGACGAATCATATTATTTCCGGGACCTTGAAAATGATGAAAAATTTACAGAAAACAGGACGCGCAAAAAGAAGCCTGTAAAAATCAATACCACACAAAAGGATAAGGAAAAAGCAGACGTGAAAGAAATGGAAGAATACGTGGAAAATCTCTTTACCATGTTTGAATAACCTAAAAAATCATGAAAAGCTGATAAAACACAGGAGTAAAAATCCTTGCCTTCGACGAATGTTCAAAATCATGAAGTTTTCGTTTCGATGTAGGTACCATAGAGCTCACCTTCGGGTCAACATGTTGGCTACTTCGATTTCCAAAATCCGTTAGATATCCTGAATTATCAAACCATACATGCTATCAATAAAGGATAACTGAACATTATCAATTGTTAGATATGTAAGTGCTGGTAACGCTTACCAACTAGACAGCCGATATCAAATATCCAGTTAATTCCTAAGTCATTAAAACCGAAAAATTGAATTATATGGGGTTTAAAGCTCTTTTAAAGAGGTAAGCTAAGCCTAAGGCGCTGCAAAAGCGCCTTGCATTTAAATTAAATATGGCGGGACTTGCCCGCCATGCTGTTAATTGAGTATTAAGGCATCCGGGCTGGTTTTGGCAAAATCAGTACAAAGTTCAAAAGCGCTTTGTCCCCTCTGCAATCCGGTATCATACATGATGCTTTTAAATTTGCTTTCTTCATCCCTGAAATTGCGGACGTTCGGAAAATAACCTGTGATACTGTTGTACGCGCCGAATAATGTCCCTTTGGTAGTAGTTTCCTGTTGGCTATTAGCGGTCATGGCGTAATCAAAAACACTGCTCACCACGTTATTATAATGGCTTGACAATTCATCTTCCCGGCCTGTTTTCAGCTTTTGGTAAGTTTCTTTATTGGGTATCATCGCTAATTGTATCAGCCTTTTAACCTGTGGGTCGGTTATCTTAACCCTTGACCATCGGTTAAATATGGCCTCCAGTTCAACGGTCAATTGGTCGGTCAGACCTAACATTTTGTGCGCGCTCTTAAGCTTTTCCTCTGCACTGGCCGTATGCCTGATACTAATTGCGTTCGTACAATTGCGTAAAGCTGCATTTAGGGTATTTGAGCACCAAATCCGAACGGGCGTAAATGCTATAGTGATACATCCTGTGCCGTTGTGGGTAGATGTCAGGAATAAATAATTGTCGATTAAATCATCCCTACCGACACGGATATGTTCGGGCAATTTGGCGGTTACAAATATCGTTTCCCCGTAACCTAATGCCCCTGCAGTCTCATACTTGATTTGATTTTTACCGCCTGCAATGCTATCGAAAAAATCAAAAGCCTGCATATTTTGCACGACTGTATAATCGCTCCCGATCTTGTCGCCTAAAATGGCCTCCGTATCAGTACGAAACGTAAAGTAGCTGTTATCCGATATGATATTTATGCCACTTGGCAAAGGGTGGATATTTGGACGCTTTATGACTTCAAAGTCCAAACCTGCTTCCTGTATCGCTTCTGCACTGGTTGCGTTCGGTGAAATGGTTTTGCCTATCATCTGCCACACTTTTGGCTTAACGATGTTATTATTTAAAGCTGTCATTGTCTTAAAAATTTGTGGTTAAAAACTATTTGCGTTTAGTGCGCAAATCCATGATTTTACTATTAATTACTTTTACATTTTTGCTATCCATAACGGTATACACCGTATTGCGCTGAACGTCCCCAATAGCATCCTGTATGTTTTTGTAATTGGTTTCAATTACTACTTTGATTAATAAATAAACCGTGTCTTTCATGGCGATTAATAATTGAAGTCGTTTAAAAACTCGGCATATTCTAACTGAAAAGCCGCCGGGTTTTCGAGGGCTAAATTTTCTGCGTAACCATCCCAAAATATTTGGTTGGTCAATTCGATAAATAACTCGTACCTGGGATAGCTGATTAAGTAAGTGATTAATGATGCCTCCTGCATTTAAAGGGGGCATTATTGTTTATTGAGGCAATACGATTGAGGCTTCAATCTCGGCCAGTTTGTCAACGCACATGCTGTTTACCATCTGTGCTACCGCCCAAATAATGGTTGGGTTTTTAGTTTCAAACTTCCTGCGGTTATCGTCCTCAATCGTCAGTACACAACCCGTGTAATAATTCGTGTCGGTGGTGTCGGCTTCGTCCCTTAACTCAACTTCAAAACTTTCCAGATTTTTAATCGTGTCCTGTAGCTTATTGCGTTGGTTGCTCTTGCGGTGCATTTCTTCAATCCACTTTAGCGTACCCTCTAAATTTAGGACGGGTTTGATGACTGCATTAACTTCCGCTTTGATCGGCTGGGCCTGTGATTGTTCCTGCGGTTGTGCTTGTTGCAGTTTATGTTCGTCCGCGTGAGGTTGTTCAACTTTAGGCGCGTTTTGGTCATTGACGGATGGCAATTTGGGTTCCACCTTTACGGGTTCATCTTTCTTTACTTCGTTCTGTTTGGCAGTTGTATTAAAGGCGGTACTTACTGGCAAATTGTTTGTTTTAGCGGTTAGGCCGTTTCCTGCTTTGTTTTCAACTTTGTTATTTTTTCCGCTTTCGATTATTGTAGTTTTCATGATTTTAATTTTAAAATGTTTTTTAACGATTTAAATTCCCTGTGACGGTTGGCGGTCTGTGCCGTGGGTCATGCGTGGGGGCGCTCTGTTTCTCCGTTTATTCATATCATTAATGCTTTTCGAAGTCACCCTCGGCATTCGCCTCCGGTGGCTTTTGGTAGGCACCCGCACCTGAACACGACGGGCTGAGGGGCAAGACTTTGCGGAAAAAAATACTACCCCGTAGCGCAGCGAAGGGCGTGGAGATTTTTTTGCAGCAAACCCGCAGGGCTCGGTCTTGACCAACAGCAACGGCGTTCAGAAATTTGCTTGCGAAAAAGCCAGTGGACTAAAATCAATGGAGGTAAAAGAGCCTTAGAAAACAGGAATCGAACAATGACCGAGGAACGAGGTCTTGTTCAAAATGCAGTGAAGCGGCTGAATGCAGGAACGGAATGAAGCGGCTGCAACTGTTGACCTAAGTGGTTAATATCGCATTGTGATGGATTAAAATTCTTCTGTACTAAAAAGAAGAAATTGTTTTAATTTTTTTTAAATAATTATTTGTTTAATAATTAAATTTGAATAGTTACTGTAATCAAGCATTACCTTGTTATTTCGGCTATTATGAATTCATTGGGGATTGGTTGACTTATGGCAAAAACAATAGTTATCTTCGAACAAGATCAGGACGTAAAAGATATTATGGAGTATGTCCTGAAAGATAGTGGCTATGAGGTTGCTATTACAAATTCAAACGTTTCTGACATAAATATTTCCAAATGTAAACCAGACCTCGTACCCCTGGTAAGTAACAGCCCTCTAATCAGCTGGACCTTTAAGGTGTTTGGAATTTATCATGGCTCCGACCTGATTGGCCTAACTGAGCAAATGGCAGCGCTATTGATCATCATCGGTCAATTTAAACCCCAGACCGGTATTGTAGGCGCCAGCATTGCTACTGCAATGTTCTTTATCACCAGTACGCTATTGATTTCTACACCAAGCACTTTAACGATTAATCATATTGGTAGCTTCAATTATCTAAGTTTGCTTGGCCTGTTTCTTTTTAAAGATATTATTTCATTAGGGGCCTCGATCAACCTGGTTGGCAAATTCGGGGAAAAGGCAAATTCAGCTTTCCAAAACCGTAAATAATCAACCCCCAAATAAACTGCAATATGAGACATTTCCCAATTCCCCAATACCACGAAGTATCTGCTGCAAATCGTAAATATTTTGATTTCTTTCGCCAAAAACTGGGAAGCGTGCCAAATTTATACAGCATGCTGGCCCGTTCCGAGAGTGCACTGGACGCTTACTACAAGCTACATGAGCATGCCCAAAGCCTGAACACTATTGAAAGGGCGGTGATAGGCATACTGGTAGCTTCACTTAATGAATCGGTGTACTGCCTGGAAACACACAAAATGATCGCCAGACTTAATAGACTTTCTGAAGAGGAAGTAAACGAGATTGTCGACGGCACCATTCTTTTCAACGAACGCTGTCATCATCTTTCAAGGCTTGTTACCGAAATCGTCATCAGTAAGGGAAAACCCAGGGAAAAAACACTTCAACGGTTCTTTGATGCTGGTTATACGACGGAAAACCTGGTCGATGTTATTCTTTGTATTGCGGACACCACATTTACCAATCTATTAACCTGTAGTAT
>NZ_JBNQGD010000307.1:0-1074 GCF_050436765.1 Arachidicoccus sp.
ATTTTGTTATATTAATGTATTATGTTTTTCCATGCGATTACTATTCGCCGACCGATGGTCGTATCTCATCCGAGGATAAATCAGAACAGTTTAACACGTTCAAGGAATCCGCTGCAGCCAGAGGATTATTGGACGCAACCGTCAATTGGGAGGAATACTTTGAAGAAGCGGCTTCTTTCCAGATGCCGTATATGATGAGACAACTTTTTGTGACGGTAATAGCTCACGAGAAAATGGTACAAGTCTCTGATATTTGGGAGAAGTTCAAAGAAGATATGATGGAAGACTACATGTTTCTGCACAAAAACACAGAAAGAGCCGAAAATTTGGCTAAAAATGACATCGAAAACCAGCTTAAAATGTGTGGCCGATCCCTTGCTGATTTTGGGATCAGTTTACCGAATAAAATTGCCCTAGACGATCAGTCATGGGACAAAGAAAAAGAACTCAAACACTATGAAGAAATGCATGCGAAAATGAACGAAAATCAGAAGAAAATCGTTAAACAAGTTCGAAAAAAAATAGAAGACAAAAAGTCTCGCAAATTGCGAAACGGTTGTGTATGCATCGATGGGCCAGGAGGGTCCGGAAAAACATATACATATCAAACTCTGTGTCATTTGTTCCGAGGTGAAGACATAAAATATAAAACATCCTCCTGGATGGGAATTGCAGCAAACCTTTTGCCAGATGGCAGAACTATGCACAGAACATTCGGATTACCATTCGGCGAAATTGACCATGAATCAAGTTCTAACGCAAAGCCAAATTCCAAACTTGGTGAGGAATTGAAAGAAACCGATGTTTTCATAATCGATGAAGTTTCAATGGTTTCAAAACATGTTTTGCGAATAATAGACAAGAAATTGCAAGAAATTATGGAAAACAAATTGCCCTTCGGGGGCAAAATTTTGATAATTGGAGGTGATTTCCGACAAATTTTGCCTATAAAGAAACACGCTGGCCGAAGTCAATTGGTCAGCTTATCTGTTAAAACGTCATATTTGTGGAAATATTTCAAAACAAATATTTTCCGTCTCACGGAGAACAAAAGAGCATCGAAAAATGGAGATT
>NZ_JBNQGD010000308.1:0-6542 GCF_050436765.1 Arachidicoccus sp.
AGATACTGTTTAAATGAATTGTTTTTTCTGTCGAAATAGATCAGACCACCCCCATTTGTTCCGATCCAAATATTACCCAATTTATCTTCCACAAACTTGTTCACATCGTCATAAGGAAGGCTATTCACATTTGACTCCTGATGATGGTAAAGCGGAAATTGAACAATATTACTATTTAAATAATTAACGCCTTGTTTATAGGTTCCTAACCAAATTATCCCACTATTATCTTTATAAATTCTGAGAATCGAATTTTGACTAAGGCTTTTTGAATCTTCCGGATCATTTAATAAATAACTTGTCTTAAAGTTCCTCTTTTTATTAATCAGCGTTACGCCTCCTTGATCCGTTGCGACCCAAATAATGCCACTTTCGTCTTGTACTATTTGACTGATCAGATTGGATTTCAACTTGCTGGGGAAACTATTCTCGTTAAATTGTTTAATGGAACCATCTTGCGGATGAAAAAGATAAACCCCATAATTATAACACCAAATCCAGAGGTCCCCATCCTTATCTACTATAAATTCATAAGAATTATTACCCTTATTAATTTTCTGTAAAGAATTAGACGAAGAAACAATCTTATCTAATTTTATATTATACGCTTGCAAGAATCCATTCTGATATATTATCCATAAATCGCCATTTTTAGTGTCCTTTACCGAAGTAATTTGCGCCTCGGGTTTAAAGTGAAGTTCTTGATGGAAGGGTTTGACTTTTTTATCTTTCTCTGAATAAAGATAAAGGCTTCCATTACTGTAAATAAACCAAAACCTCCCATCGTTTCCTTTTACTATTTTACTAATGATTCCTGAGGGCAACCCCAGTGAGTTTAAATAATGATTATAGTCAGCACTAAATTTTTCGTTATCTGCATTATAAATACATGCCCCCGCTATCGTCATTACCCACATTTTTCTTTCGGGCAGCCGGAACATGGCGGTAATATAATTATCGATTAGAGAGGAACTATCACCTGTTTTTTCACGAAAGTTTTTAAAAGAATAACCATCATAGCGGTCGAGTCCAGAAGAAGTGCCAAACCACAAGAACCCATCAGCACCTTTTAGTATAGTGTTGACCTGATTATTGGAGAGACCATTCGAAGTATTAAGCCTCGAAAAATTATAATATTCACTTTGGCCCAAAACCGAAAGCGGTGGCACTAACAAAGCAAGCCAGATAAGGAATCGCATCAATTCTAGTTTAACGAAGGAAAAATTAGGCAAGGCCTTTAGCAGATTTCGTTCACAATGCGTGAAATCCTAATGCAATTTAGTAAAATGAATAGTATAAGTTACCCCTTTGCTTATGATTTGAAGAGAAATTAAAATAAAGATTTTATTTACAGTACTGCTACCATTTTATATTCTTATCAATAAAGGTGGTTAATTGATTGGCCATATTTAATTGCTCTTTTTCACTTGGGTGACCCGAAGTACCTTTATAAGGAAAAATACAAGTATAAAGATTACTATTATTAATGGCGGCTACAGCTTTCTTGATGTAATCAATCCAGGGAGAATCAGCCTTTGAAGCGTCCATATTTCCCAATGCACAAATTATTTTGGCATTTGGATAATGAACCATTAATTTCTTAATGAAAGATTCATAAGCATTAATAATAAATTCAGCGGTTGGAGCCTTCTGTCCAAATACGCTTTTAAACTCTGAATTCTCAGGCATCTTCACAATCCAGGAATCATTCTGAAATAAATTTACAACCACTATTTGCGGTGAATAACGAGCAAAATCCCATTTAATATCGGGGTTGTCAAAATAAAGTCTGTCGTACATTTGTGGCATTACAAGAGGAAACCAACTGATTACAATTCCAATTCCACTTTTGGAGATGCAATGAAAATCTGCATGGAGTTTACGGGCAGTAATGGCGGCATAAGACATGTAGCCATTTTCATATTCCGGTGCACTATTATCCCCCGCCAAATCTTCATCGGCATAGCCACAAGTAATTGAATTGCCAAAAAATGCCATTCTCCTTTTTGACTCAGGAGATAATGATAGAAGTTTTGCGCCATGATTAAGCTGAAAGACATAAATAGAAGTCTTCCCAAATGCGGCTTCTGTAATTTTAAACAATTCGATAGAATGTTTGCCATTCTTTAAACTATCACAAAGCCTGTATTCATGTTTACCTTTTTTTAGATGGATTTTTTTCACAACTTTACCATCAACAATTAAATTAAAAAAGTTATTACCCATTTCATCGCCCAATAATGCTTTGACCGATTTTCCTCGAAAATTAAATTGAGCGCTGCTGCCTGTCCAAGAAATAATTGTCGCAGAATCCTTCATTTCCATTCTGCCGGAATAACGAATTTTATGGTTATCATTTTTTATAACGACGTCCTGAGATAAACTTACGGTAGAATATAAAAAGGCTAAAAATAGTATACTTAAAGATTTCATTTTTAAATTATTGTTTTGAGACCCTAATTTGTAATTGTCTAGATAAAATTATATGAACTTTATCAGCATTGAAAAATGCAAGCACAAATCTGCTGCCAATTCGCACATATACCCTGTCAACTTCCTGATACAAAATGTTTTGTTTTTTATTCTATAGCCTTAATTTACCTTAATGGCTATCTCAGCAGACTTTAATCCAATTGTGGTAGCTCTTAGTATTATATTCCCTGAATTCTTGCCTGACTTAATGATTACTAAACATCTTCCTTGCCAAGCTTTTCGTTGAGGCAGTTGATAGCTTTCCAAGCTTTGCGGATCAGCATTGCCAACACCGACAATAGTTCCCGGACCTTCAATTTTAAAATGAATTAAATTCTTAGCATCAGGATTTCGTATTCCATTTTTATCAACCAATTCTACGCCAACATAACTCAGGTCTTCGTTATTGGCTTTGATTATTTTTCTATCGGCAAATAGTTTTATTTGCACCGGCTTGTCCGCTGTTTTTAAAATAGAGGCTTTTACAATTTCACCATTATCGTAACCAACCGCTTTTAATTCACCACTTGCATAGGGGACATTATAAACTGTCCTGAATTTTGTGGAGCGATTAGTTGGCTTTTTCCCAAGTGATTTATTATTTAAAAATAATTCCACCTCGTCACAAGATGAATAAATATCTACTTCAAAAATAGAATCTTTATCACCTTTCCAATTCCAGTTTGCTACCACATCATCCCAATTCCATATACTCCATGGTTCTTTCTTAGGATTGACCGGAAAAGAAGAATGAAGTGGTTTTACAAAAATGGATAATTGGTCCTTTTTCCAAAGTGCATCACGGTAAAATGATTGTGGACGTTTCCAACCACAAATATCAATGTCACCGCAATAAGCAAGATTCCAGGGATAGAAATTTTTATTTTGTGGATATCCTCTCCAACCAAGACTTGATTCACCAATGTAATCAAAACCTGTCCAAACAAAATCACCAATCACCCAAGGATGATCTAACACATCCATCCAAGACTGATAGGCATCTAGCGGATACGATTCGGTGGAAAACATAATTCGGTTTGGCTTGCGATGATGATCGCTTACATATTTGTTATTTGCATAATTATAACCGCAAATATCAAGGGCTGAAAAGAATGCATCCTTCTGATCTGAAACACCAACTACGGCATCTGTAACAGGCCTTGTGTTGTCTATTGAACGGACATAATCTGCCAATAGCTCAGCGGTATCGGCAATAGAAGGTTTATCCATTCCCGGAATTTCATTTCCGATACTCCACATAATAATTGAAGGATGATTTCTATCGCGAAGCAACATGCTTTGTAAATCTCTTTGCCACCAATTTTTAAAATAAACATGATAATCATCCGCATTTTTCCCTTCTGTCCAGCAATCAAATGCCTCATCAATCACCAGCATTCCCATACTATCGCAAGCATCTAAAAATGCAGGGGCCGGCGGATTATGAGAACAACGGATTGCATTAAAACCACTTGCTTTCATCAGTGCTACACGACGTATTTCTGCACGGTCAAATGATCTTGCGCCAAGAGGTCCATTATCAATATGAAAACATCCCCCCTTTAATTTCATTGGCTTATTATTCAGCATAAAGCCGTTCGCTGCATCAAAAGAAATTTTTCGTATACCGAATTTAGTTTCAACTTTGTCCGATAGTTTTCCTCCAACATACACTTCTGTAATAGCTTTATATAAATCGGGATTTTCGTTTGACCACAATGCCGGTGATTTTACAATTGCGTTTTCTTTGAAAGCATATCTATCGTTTGCAGGGATATCTTTTTTTGAGGATGTCCTGGCAACTTCAACTCCTTTTGCATTTACAATTTTATTGATTAAAGTGATGGTCGCAGAAGCACCGGTTTCATTTTTCACCTTTGTCTGGATAGCTACATTGGCTGACAAAGCGCTCACTTCGGGGGTAGTAATATAAGTCCCCCATTGTACTACATGAATGGGACTGGTTTCTATCAACCACACATGACGGTTAATTCCTGAACCGGCGTACCATCGGCTGTTTGCGCCTTCATTTTTCACCTGTACGGCAATAATATTTTTTCCATTCCGTTTTATTTTATCTGTAATATCATAATAAAAAGAAGTATAACCATAAGGATGATTTCCCAAATGAACACCATTGATCCATACATCTGAATTCATATAAACACCGTCAAATAAAATAGAAATCCTTTTATTTTGTTGGTTTGCCGGCAATGTAAAAATTTTCCGATACCAGCCAATTCCACCCGTAGTAAAGCCGACACTTACACCATTGATAGCATTTGGGTTAAAGGGCGACTCAGTTCCCGGCAAATCCTCTATGCTCCAGTCGTGCGGAAGATCTATATTCCTCCAGCTATTATCGTTGAAATTGGTCTGCTCCGCATTTGCGATATTGCCTCGATGGAAACGCCAACCTTCATCCAATAAAACTTTTCTTTGAGAGAAACAATTATGTGAAACAATAATATAAAAAAGCAGCACAATAATTCTTTTCATATTTATAATTTAGAATTTAATAGAATTTTAAATCTTGATTTCAAAAATGGAATAGTTTATAGATTGGTTTTGATAAAAATGAAAAACGACGCTTTTAATAGTAAAGATTTTGGTGCAGCAATTCGGCGTGATATTGAAATCAATCAAAATATTCTTTATAAATCATAACCGAAATCACAAACACCTTTTGATTAATTATTATTATCGGCATTCTTTTTCAACCAGCCATTACTCATCATCCATTTCTGACATTCATTTATCCATTTTGAACTCGTTGTCGGATTGTTCAGACCGAAACCGTGACTTCCTTTTGGATAAATCAGCAATTCTGCGTTTACACCGTGTTTATGTAAAGCCTGAAAAAAAATAATACTATTTTCAACCTCAACCGTTGCATCATTTTCTGCCTGAAAAATAAAAGCTGGCGGTGTGTTGGATGTAACCTGCAATTCATTAGAAAATTCTCTTATCAATTTTTCGGACGGATTTTTTCCAATCAAATTATCTCTTGACCCCCTATGTGTCAAACTATCCGTAAAGCTGATGACAGGATAGCCAAGCACCATAAATGTTGGTCTGAAGCTTATACCATTTTTATTTACAATATAATTATGTTGAAAATGTGTGCCAATACAAGCAGCTAAATGCCCTCCTGCGGAAAACCCGGCAATGCCAACTCTCGCTGTATCAATATGCCATTCCTTTGCATTTTCTTTCACAAGTTGGATAGCTCTTTGTGCATCTTGCAGAGGTCCGATACTTTTATTAATCATAGATAAATCTGAAGGCAACCGATATTTGAGAACAAATGCCGCAACGCCCATTTTTTGAAAGGCTTCGGCTATTTGATAGCCTTCATGATTAATTGCGACTGCTCCATAGCCGCCACCCGGGCAAATTACAATCGCCGTACCCGTTGCATTATTTGGTTTGGGAAGATAAATAGTTAATGTAGGATTCTTAATATTCGTTAAATAATAATTATCGTTTCCCCAGGTTCCCATCTTTTCAGAAACGGTATCTTTTTTAGAATTGGGAATATGACCGTTATAGAGCGGTATTTCTCTTTGTGCCCTAACATGCAAACTCAAAAAAAGAAGTAATACAATGACGGATAATGATTCGATTTTCATTTATGGGTAAACTATTTAATACTTTTCTAAGAGAACAATTTTAGCTTTAAAAACTATGGAAAAATTTGAATAACATTTGTCCAATCTTATAGCTTTATAGGATTGAATCTATTTCTTAAAATAGATCTGCAATTATGGTTTGACTAGTCCTTTAATGCCCCGCCAAAAACATATGTGAACCCAGGTTGTAAGGATTTATTATTGAAAAACCAGTTTTATCTCCTCTGATTCAATAGGATCAATAACTTTCTTTTAAAGTAAAACATGTAAGACAGTATTATTTTCACTCTATATTCTGATTATTCAAATGGAACCCATTTTATTGCGACTCAAGGATTGCCGTTAAAAATTTAGATTATTCCATTATTGCCTTTATCCATACCCTAGCCATCATTTCATGTCCTGCAGGCATGGGGTGAACGCCATCCCAGATCCAAT
>NZ_JBNQGD010000309.1:0-1430 GCF_050436765.1 Arachidicoccus sp.
TCATGAGTTGGTCCGTACAAGAAGTTGACTCAAAAGGTCTTATTTTGGGCAGGAGTTGGGAATATTTGTACCAAATCTATTCAAAATTACATTTTATTGGAATTTTAGCTTACAATACATGTAGAGCGATTTATTTAGAGCTTGTTTATTTTTTAAATATCCGAAAACACCGGTTAGATAAGTTCAATTAGTGCCGGACTTCGAGTTTGGCAAAAACAACTTAGTCCAGTGCTTATTTTTGATCCAAATTTTCTTGTTTTTTGAGCATAATTCTAGACATTTTAGTGTTAAATAATAGCGCAGAGTCATGGCTTTCTGTTGATGTACTATCGAGCATAAATGTTTGAAATTTTAATTATACTTTACCTTAATGTATGAAAGACAGCGTTTAAAGACTGATCTTTTTGGACCAAATTAGCCATTTTTACACAATGTATTCAGGTTATTTTATAAATTTATGTTTACAGCATTAAAGTCCGTTAAATTTTGTATCAGTAATGTCTAAAAATCAATTTAAAATTACCGAATTTTGATAACAAAATCTCGAAACAAAGTCCGCCAACAAAATAAACAAACTTTTGACTGTGTTTGAGTAACAAATTTTGCTTACTTGTAAGATAATTATATGGATATTCAATGTTTCTGTTTTGGTCTTCTTGGTTCAAAATCAAGTGGTCTTTCAATTGGCATATGCAACTTTTTAACTTTTATTGAAATAACACGCCTACGTCAATAGTTTGGTTCAAAAACAAGCATCCTTTAAACTGTGCACTAATGTTTTTACTCAAATCATAGTAAAATTTACGGGTTTCTGCTATAATTTATATACCGATTGAAAGCCCAGACTCTGGGCGTTCAGAAAAGTACAAACATGTTCTGGATATTGCCAATAATTAGCCAAATGGGCCTAAATTTGCAAACATTAAAAAATTTAAAGTCCACAAAAACTTCGGAGACAAATTAAGCTTCTGGATTATGTGTTTTCGCAAACTTTTTCGTGGGAGTCAACTCAAAATTACGAGTTTTACCATACACAGTCTTTTTGGCTTGAAATTTGTGCCAACAGTAACGCCTAGATCCTGTTTTTTCCTAACTCCAACTCAAAATAAGACCTTTTGAGTCAACTTCTTGTACGGACCAACTCATGATTTTTCTAGGGTATCTATAAGTTTCGAAATAGTTTCCGGTGCAGCTAACAACCAGCTACGATATGGCCTACTCAGATTTCCAAACGGGCGTATCCAGAAAAAAGTGGATGACTATTTGTCAGTGCGCGCAAAAACGGAAAATTTTTGGAGCCTTCATTTTTCTTATGATTACCTATGAAATTTCTGGATGTTGTATAGCAAGTTATATGTCATTGGAAAGCTCTACTCCAGCCCTAAATCATGGTGAAAAAATGGAGAAATTTGGCTGTGTAGAAAAATTTG
>NZ_JBNQGD010000310.1:0-6698 GCF_050436765.1 Arachidicoccus sp.
AAATCTTATTTGCAAGAAGGCGACAGCTTAATAATTTCAGCGATGGAGCATCATTCAAATATTTTACCATGGCAAATCATTTGTGAAGAGAAAAAGGCGACTCTGAAAGTAATTCCATTCGACGAAAAGGGTGAATTACAAATGGATGCATTTGAAAAATTGTTAGACGATTCTGTAAAAATTATAGCGGTTACTTATGTATCTAATTCACTGGCGACGGTAAATCCTGTCCAAGAGATTATTCAAAAGGCACATGCGAAAAATATTCCGGTTTTATTAGATGCAGCGCAAGCCGTGCAACACATCCCAATTTCGGTACAAAAATTAGATACCGATTTTATGGTTTTTTCGGGCCACAAAATGTATGGCCCAACAGGCATCGGTGTTTTATACGGTAAAGAAGAATGGTTAAACAAATTACCACCTTATCAAGGGGGCGGCGATATGATAAAATCGGTAAGTTTCGAAAAGACTATTTACAACGAATTACCTTTCAAATTTGAGGCCGGCACACCCGATATTTCAGGTGCCATTGTTTTGGGCTATGCGGTGGATTATATCAATCAAATTGGTCTGGAAAGAATACACGCTACAGAAGCTGATTTAATGAGCTATGCGATCACTGCCTTAAAATCTATACCGCAGATTCGTTTCATTGGCGAAGCGGGAAACAGAGCCGGTGTAATTTCATTTTTATTAGGTAATGCACATCCCTTTGATACGGGTGAATTGCTGGACAAGCAGGGGATAGCAGTGCGTACAGGCCATCACTGTTGCCAGCCGGTAATGGATATTTTCAAAATTCCCGGAACAGTCAGGGCATCTTTTGCATTTTATAATACCAAAGAAGAAATTGATATCCTTATAAAAGGATTGGAAAAAGCGGCGACAATTTTGTTATAATGAATTTGAAAAATGTGGCAAATGTCTTATAATTTCCACAGCTTTGGGTCGATCAGACCTTCTAAATAACGCCTTTTTATTTTTGAATTTTCACTTTTGAATTAACTGATGACAATAGAAGAATCACAACAAGAAATTATAGATGAGTTTGCTTATCTCACTGACTGGATGGATAAATATGAAATGATCATCCAAATGGGGAAAGAACTCCCACTAATCGACGAACAATATAAAAAACCAGAAAACCTCATCAAGGGTTGCCAATCACAAGTATGGCTGCATGCCGAAAATAAAGACAATCTTTTATATTTCACAGCAGACAGTGATGCTCTGATTACAAAGGGCTTGGTGGCAATGGTGGTAAAAGTGCTGTCGGCACATTCCGCCAAAGAAATTATCGACAGCAATTTGCATTTTGTAGATGATATTGGTTTAAAGAGCCATTTATCCCCTACGCGCTCCAACGGATTGTTGTCTATGTTGAAGCAAATAAAAAATTATGCAATTGCCTTTCACTCCTTAGAAAAATAAAAAATTATGAGTAACGAAATTACATTAAGAGACAGAATTGACGAAGCCTTACGTACCGTGTATGATCCCGAAATCCCATGTAACATTGTAGAGCTGGGATTGATTTATAAAACTGACATCAAGGATAATAACGAAGTATTTGTCACCATGACTTTGACTGCCCCGGGATGCCCGGTAGCTGGCGATATTGTTCTAGAAGTGCAAGAAAAAGTGAAAGCAGTAGAGGGTGTCTCTGATGCACATATCCAGCTTACATTTGATCCACAGTGGACGCAAGAAATGATGAGTGAAGAAGCAAAATTAGAACTAGGCTTTTTGTAAAAAGAATATATAATTATAATCGTCTTCCTGTGAGTAAATTCCTTTTTATATTTTTCATAGTTGTATTCGGACTATACATACTATTTAGCCGTCGACCCGACTATTTTGATGGTCAAATGACTGTAGCCACCATACATTTTGTAAGAGACAGCGCTACACATAAACTTCAACCAAAAGCATTCTTTTCTTTAAATGGAAAAGACAGTATCAGCATTAACCCTACTTATCTATTTCGGACTTTTACAGAGAACGAAAAAGTTTCCGTCATTTACGAAAATGCTTCTCCTCAAAATGCGGCCATTTACAGTTGGTGGGGATATTGGATTACTTGGAAAGAGCTATTAGCTTGCATTATAGGCTACTTTATTTTGTTTCAGGCAGCCCTTTCTATAGTTAAAAATCCCGCTCCTGAAGCCATGCAAGAACTCGAGGATTATAGAAATAAACCTAAAGAAAAAAGGCGCAGATATAAATAAATCACCTTCAAAGCTTTATATTATAATAGGCCCCAGGAATAAGTAATATATTTTTAGAAGAAATAACCACTTATATAATGACTTTAAAATCGTTCCATTTAAACTCCTGAGAAATTAGAGAAATATCTTCTAACAGAGTTATAGATTTTTATTGACGGCTTTATTCTCCACTATTTCCAGAATAAATTATATTCACAGAAAAATTATGCGCACTTTTTTAATTGTAATTCTATTGGTCTTCTCCAATATATTTATGACAACAGCGTGGTATTGGCATCTTAAACCTGGGTTCACCAATGTTCCTATTTGGAAAATAATCTTAATAAGTTGGGGCATCGCTATCTTTGAATACTGCCTTACAGTACCAGCTAATCATTATGGTAATGAGTGGGGAATCAGTCCCTTTAAATTAAAAATAATACAAGAGGTCGTTACGCTGGTGGTATTTACTTTTTTTGCCGTTTTTTATCTTAAACAACCCTTTCACTGGAAATACCTGGTCAGTTTTGCTTTCATCTTGGGAGCGGTGTATTTTGCCTTTAAGCAATAAATATTATTGTTTAAAATTTGTAATTCTTATAAACAGTTTCACATGGATATCTAAATATTAAGGTTATTTTTCTATTTTAACCTATCAAAATGAACGGGTTCCAGGCAATTATTTAAAAAAATAAAAAAAAATATTTGATAAGTGGTTATTATTATTACCTTAGTTCCGTAAACGTTTACACTACTGATGGAAAAAGTAACAATAACTGTCTTGGCCGAAAAGCTAAACACCACGCCTGCCACTATTTCACGGGCACTTAATAATCATCCCGCCATCAGTGATGCGACGAAAAAGAAAGTTCATGCACTCGCAGATAAATTAAATTACAAAAGAAATAAAATTGCCTCTTCCTTACGTTCTGGTAAAACCTTCACCGTCGGGGTATTGATACCCAGTGCAAATATCAGCTTTTTCGGATCTGTCGTTCACGGCATAGAAAATATTGCCAATGCAAATGGCTACAACATCCTTCTTTATCAAACCAATGAAAGCCGGAAATCCGAGGGAAAAGGGATCGAAGCATTATTATCAGCACACGTAGATGGCATACTGATTTCCATATCTAAAGAAACAAAAGACTACGGACATTTATCCGACGCAAAGAAGTTAGGCGTGCCTATTGTTTTCTTTGACAGAGCCAAAGAAGGATTGGGAATCTCCTCTGTAGTGATAGATGATTATAAGGGTGCCTTTATGGCCACGGAACACTTGATAAAACAAGGCTATAAACATATTGCGCACATATCCGGCCCCTTACACCTGAAGGTGTTTAAGGATAGAATGGAGGGCTACAAAGCTGCCATGCAGCAATACAAAATGAAGTTCAAAGAAAGCTGGTTTTTTGAAGGCGATGTATCTATCGAAGCGGGGAAAGCGGCGATCAGCCATTTTCTTAGCCTCAAAGAAAAACCCGATGCGGTGTTCGCAGTGGAGGATTATTCTGCTTTAGGGGCTTTGAAAGAATTGAAAAACAGAAATATTGCCGTACCAGAAAGATTTGGCGTCTTTGGTTTTGCGAACGAACTATTTGCAGAGCACCTCAGCCCTAGCCTGTCTTCTGTAGACCAACAAACTGTACTGATGGGTAAAGAAGCTATGCAACTTTTACTTTCACTAATGGTCAGCAAAAAACAGCCCACAACCTGTACAAATATCACCTTAGATCCTCTATTAATTTTTAGAGAATCTTCTCAAAGAAAAATAAAGTAAGATAAAGAATGAACAACTGTCTAAAAGAGGTAAAAGAAAAATTCGTAGAGGAATTTAAGGAACAACCATTGTTAGTTAGAGCTCCTGGGCGAGTAAATCTAATTGGTGAACATACCGATTATAATAATGGTTTTGTATTACCAGCTGCCATTAACAAGGCAATTTATTTAGCCGTTTCCAAAAGAGAAGATGATAAAATTCATCTTATTTCCCTCGATTTAAACCAGGAATATATTACGTCCTTAACGGCGATCGAAAAAAATGACAAGCACTGGACATTGTACATTTTAGGCGTTGTTTTACAATTGCAAGACCATGGCTATAAGGTTGGGGGCTTTAATTGTGTTTTCTGCGGTGATATTCCTTTAGGCGCAGGTCTATCCTCCTCAGCAGCTTTGGAATGCGGCGTTGGTTTTTCATTGAATGAATTATTTGGCTTAAATATCAATAAAATCAATCTGGCAAAATATGCACAAAGAGCGGAGAACCAATTTGTAGGTGTCAAATGTGGTATTATGGATCAATTCGCCAGCATGATGGGCAAAAAAAATCAAGTAATAAAACTCGATTGCCAAACAATGCAATATGAATACAATCCTTTAAAAATGGATGGTATTCAAATTGTTTTATTCGATACCAATGTGGAACACTCGCTTGCCTCATCCGAATACAATACACGACGGGCGCAATGTGAAGCTGGTGTAAAAATGATTAAAGAAAAGTACCCAGAAATAAATAGTTTGCGGGACGCAACCATAGAAATGTTGAATGAAATGGTTTTACCAAAAGATGAACTCATTTATCGACGTTGTAAATACGTGGTAGAAGAAAACATTCGCCTACTAACAGGCTGTGAAGATTTGCAGAAGGGTGACGTAACCAGTTTTGGTAAAAAAATGTTCGCGACCCATGAAGGTTTAAGCAGAGACTATGAAGTAAGTTGTAAAGAGTTAGATTTTTTGATAGACTCAGTGAAAGATAACCCCAATGTATTAGGTGCACGCATGATGGGTGGTGGCTTTGGCGGCTGTACAATCAATCTAATTAAAGAAGACGCTATAGACGATTTGGTAAAAACCATTTCGGAGAAATACCTGTCGGCCACCAATAAAAAACCAAAAGTATATATTGCAAAAATTGAAGACGGCGTTTCGCTCGTTTAAAAATAAATCCATCACCATTTCTTCATTCAATTTTTTTATAAAAACCAAATAATGAAATTAGAACTCAATTTAATTGACTATTTAGTGATCCTTACCTACTTCATCTTCGTAATTGGTATCGGTTACGTGCTGAAGAAGAAGATGAAAACCAGCAATGACTTCTTGATGAGTGGTCGCTCTATCCCCATGTGGGTAGCCAGCCTGGCTTTTATCTCTGCCAACTTAGGGGCACAAGAAGTATTGGGAATGGCTGCCTCCGGCGCCAAATATGGTTTGTATACGACACACTTCTATTGGTTAGGCGCAGCACTCGCGATGGTGTTTTTAGGGATTTTTATGATGCCCTTTTATTACGGTAGCAAAGCTCGATCTGTACCCGAATATCTAGCCTTACGCTATGATGAAAAAACACGTGGATTCAATGCCATCACTTTTGCCATTATGACGATATTCTCTTCCGGTATTTCTTTATATGCGTTGGCTATCTTATTGCAGGCGATGTTGGGTTGGAATTTCAATTCCTCCATATTAGTTGCTTCTGTTATAGTATTAGCTTATACCTATCTGGGCGGATTGACAAGCGCGGTTTACAATGAGGTGCTACAGTTCTTTTTAATTGTGTTAGGGATTGCTCCATTGGTATATCTCGGCTTACACCACGTAGGTGGATGGGAAGGACTCAAAGCCCATGTCGAACCGGAATTGATGCACGTATGGAAAGGAATGGGCAGCGATAAAACGAATCCAATGGGAACTAATTATGGTAGCCTCATTTTTGGATTGGGCTTTGTATTAGCATTTGGTTACTGGTGTACTGATTTCCTGGTAGTACAACGAGCGATGGTCACCAAAAATATCAATGATGCCCAAATGACGCCTATCTATGCCTCTATTCCGAAAATATTTATGCCTATCATTGTAATTCTTCCGGGAATTATTGCATTGGCATTGATGAAAACAGACCCCTCTTATACAATTCCTTTAGCAAAAGGCGGAGGTTATGATTACAACATGACTTTACCTTCTTTGCTACAACATTTTTACCCAAATGGTCTATTGGGCGTCGGTTTGACCGCACTAATCGCTTCTTTTATGAGCGGAATGGCGGGAAATGTAACGGCTTTTAATACAGTATTTACCTTTGATATCTATCAATCTTATATTAAGAAAAACGCCCCGGATAGCCACTATTTAAAAGTAGGAAAATATGTTACCGTTTTTGGTATCATTGCTTCTATCGCTACAGCATATCTGGCGCAGAGTTTTGATAATATTATGGACTTTTTACAATTGGTATTTGGATTTATCAATGCACCTCTATTTGCCACTTTCTTCTTAGGAATGTTCTGGAAAAAGGCAACAGCCAATGGTGCCTTCTATGGTTTGATATCCGGTACAGCTGCAGCGGCAGCTACACATGGCTTAACCATTGCAGAAGGCAAAGGAGGCTGGTTGGCACACATACTACACATCGACCCATTGTTTAATTTTAGTTCTTCTATGGGACAAAATTTCAATATTGCATCGGTTGCGTTCATCGTATGT
>NZ_JBNQGD010000311.1:0-1126 GCF_050436765.1 Arachidicoccus sp.
TGTATATTACATCATTTTAGCTGTTTAAATCCAAAGTTAATGCAACAAATTAGTGAAGTTACATACAATCAGTCTTGATTGGTTCAAATCCCAAAGTTACATACAACATGATACTCTTCCAAGTTCTAACCATAATCCAAAATACTTCATGTGTTCTTCATCACTTCTTAACAACCTCCATCATCAATCTTGCAATTTGGTGCTTCCGTTTGTCTATCTACTGAGCCTTATGAAATCAAAACAATGAATATGATCAAACATATGCAACAGCAACAACAACATCATCATAACAACAGCCAAACCAACCTTCCACCAAAAGATGACAAAAACAATGCCAATTGGACTAAGAACAACAAGTATTTCACAGAGATTTGATTTTCTTTATGAAACAACATTAGCAAACAAAACACAGTCTGTATTTGAATAATCTAGCATGTTTCGATCTGTATGTATGAATAGTCTACATTTGAATAATCTAGCAAGTTTCTGTCGCAAAGTAAATACCAAGTTACCAACACTGAAAAGTAGCAATATTATTGAGAGTCAACAGACATGTGGCTAACAGATTACCACTTCAATGGCATTATTATTGAATCTTAGTTATATACTGCATTATTAGTGAGATAAGACTGATCAGTACATTAAAGAAAGTCATTAGTGAGATACGACATTATTATTGAATCTTCACTCAGCAAACTTATTACTTTACAGAATTTAAATTGGAATACAAAATGACAAGGTGACTAACCTTATGCTCTGTTTTTGCTGGCTTCTCTCTTTGAATGCTTAGAAGTCTTAGACGCCTTATTTGCTTTAGCTTTCCCTTTAGAGGCTTTAGAGGCTTGAGATGATTTGGTGGTGGAAGGCATTTCTTGGTGATCCACTGTACCAGCAAGTCCATCTTCCTTTTCTTGTTCTGCAAATGACAAAAACAATGATCAAAATAAACTTACAGAAAAAGAAACCAATTCAAATTGAAATTTAAATTGAACGAGAACAAAATAAACTTACCTTCCTCCACAGACTCATAGAATTCCATATCCTCAATGGTTGGAAAATATTGAATGTTGTGGATACTCTCAGACCTAATCCAGTTTTGGTAGCAGATTAGGGCTTCCACTGTCTT
>NZ_JBNQGD010000312.1:0-18279 GCF_050436765.1 Arachidicoccus sp.
AGAATGTCGGCAGCCATTTTTTTACCCCCTTCTCCACAACATTTTGACATGATCCGTTTTTACTGGTAAAAAATAGCGTCTAAATATCATCTTTTAGAACAATAGGAGGAACTTTAGGTGCTTTGATTTAGTCATTACGACGCCTTCTATGTTTGCGTCTATCTCTAAACTTCAAAATAGGAACTTTATTCTCAGTTCCTTTTAAAATACGGTTAATATTCTTTTGGTGTGTAAGCACAAGCATTAATGCAACAGCAATTGAGAATACGCGGTAAAAGGTAGAATCATCGTTAAATATAAAGAGAATCATCACAGCGAAGGCAACACCGGAGAATATAGAACTAAGAGATACAAAACGAGTAAGATATAAAACCAATAAAAATACACCAACGCAGCAGCCCGCAACCGAAGGTTGAATAGCCAAAATCATTCCGAATAAAGTAGCGACCCCCTTACCTCCTTTAAAATTGGCCCACAAAGGGAAAATATGTCCAATCACGGCAGCAAGTCCTAGGCCAATCATCAGATTGGTACGTTGTAGACTATCCGTCACCGCATATTTATGTATCAAAAAAACCAATAATGCAGCAGCTGCACCTTTAGACATATCCACAATCATTACAAGTGTACCCCACTTAGAACCCAACACCCTGAAAGTATTGGTAGCTCCAGCGTTGCCACTTCCATAATCACGGATATCTATTCCAAAAAAATACTTACTGACCCAAACAGAAGTAGGAATAGAACCTAACATATATGCGATAATCAATAATAGTAACTCTTGCATTAATTCTCTTTCTTCAAAATATACGAGTAGCAAATATAGTTTCTTTAAGTCAAATAAACAATCTAATATCTAACACTTGTTATTCTAATTCCCAGATCATCGAAATCCATTGAGCGCGCTTTTCAGTATTTTTATGCCTGAGCCCCGACATCGAAAATGTTTGAATGATGTCATTTTCATCTTCTAATAATAATCCGCTCAATAACAATATCCCATTCTTGCAAAGCTGATTGACTAATGTTTCGGCATTAGCGATGATGACATTTTTATTGATATTTGCTAGGATAATCGCATACTTATCTTCCGTCAAGGCAGTATGTGCCTTCTCTATTTTAATTTTTCGACAATGATTCGCTTCTACATTTTCTAGTGCATTTTCAATCGACCAATCATCATTATCTAAAGCTATTATTTCTGAAGCACCTAACATCTCGGCTAAAATAGCCAAGACACCAGTGCCTGTGCCAAAGTCCAATACGTTTTTCAGCCCAAAATTCAGGTGTCGCATCTGCTGAATCATCATAAAAGTCGTGGCATGATGTCCCGTTCCAAAACTCATCTTTGGTGTAATCAATATCTCGTGTTCAACATCAAATTTTTGCTTATGAAATATTGCTCGGACCGCAACAAAATCATCTACCACAACCGGGGCGAAATTTGACTCCCACAAGGCATTCCAATTTTGTTCCTCAATGTTTTCTAACCGAAAGTCGAACTGAGCCTCAGCCGCTAACTTTCTCAATTCATTTTCATCATAGAGTTCCGTGTTGATGAAAGCCTTCAATGAATTATCTGTCTCTTCAAATCCATTAAAACCTAACTCATCCAACAGCGCAATTAATAGCTCTGACTTTTCTCTATTAATATGCTCAATAATAATTTCTGTATAGGTTTTCATAGAATACTGTCGATTTATAATTCACTGCAAAAATATTACTACTCTTGCACAATTCATCATTCCTTTACCAATTTTGATTTAGTGAACTACCGCCCATGGCAAAATCAATAGGCTGGGCGTCAGGCGTACATCTCTATCCCATCTATGGCCAAGCCAGGCTATCCCAATTTTGAAATTGAGGCATCGAGCTAATATTGACCACGTCATTTCCTTATTCATTATATTGCTGGTTTGCCCATTTCTAAAATCATTCTAAGTCAAAACAAGAATCTACACGTTAAATATGGTTGTTGCAATCTGTATATTTGCTTTACTTTCTAAAAAGTATGCGTATAAAATATATTTTGCTCTGACGGTTTTTCGTCTGCTCTATCCTTGCGCATAACCGTGATACTACCGTCGGTACATCTTTTCACCAGGTCAATGTTTGCCGCTTACATCCAACTCACATCTGTTGATGAATTGGTTTTACGCCACACTTTATAAGCTTTGGAGGTAAATTACAAGGCAAAAATTATTCCACTCCTTTTACATTCATTTTCAAAGTATATACAGCCTTGCTCGCAGTTATAAATAATAAGTTACGCTTTTTACCACCAAAACATATATTGCCGGTCCAATTTTGAGGGATAGAGATATGGCCAACTAGCTTACCTTTTTTATTATAAATAGTTACGCCATTACCACATAGATAAACATTCCCCTGGTTATCAAGGGTCATTCCATCTGAGCCTTGTGTGACAAATAATTGACGATCATATAGTGTACCGTCTTTGTGAATTTTGTATCTAAAAGTTTTGCCGGCTTCAATATCTGCGACATATAAATATTTCCCATTCGGTGTTCCAACGATACCATTGGGTTTTAAAAGAGCATCTTCTACAACAATAGGATCATGTTTTCCTTTTGGAAGAAAATAAACCCGCTGCGCCTTAATATCTGGCTTTTTACGTACCCAGTAGGACCTTTGATAATAAGGGTCGGTGAAATAAATTCCACCATTTTCATTTATCCACAAATCATTAGGCCCATTCAATCTTCTTCCTTGAAACCCGGTCATTAATACCTTAATATTTTTTTCACGACTAATCGACCATAATTCATCTTTTTCATCTGCACAAGCAATTAAATCTCCTTGAGGATTAAAATATAAGCCATTGGAGTGACCCGTCTTATCCATGAAAACGGAAAGCCGTCCTGCTGTAGAATATTCCCAAATCCTATCATTGGGCTGATCCGTAAAAAATATATCGCCTTGTTTATCTACAGCCGGGCCTTCCGAAAATGAGAATTGATCTGAAATTAAATTCAATGTTGCGCCCTTTGCTGCCAAGGGTAATTTTTCAAAACTACCATTATCATTCTGTCCAAATAAGAAACCTCCACAAAGCAAAAAAAGCAATAGGAAAGGAATAGAAAAACGATTATAATTCATTTCTACAAATCTTTATTTGACAAAAAGTAACAGACACTTTAGAAACCACTTTAAGAAAATACTTCTTTTAATTTATCAAAGAAGCCTTTTTCACTTTTTGACGGGTGCGGTTGAAAATTCTCACTTTCCCTCATTGCTTCCAGGACTGCTTTTTCCTCGGTAGAAAGATTCTGAGGTGTCCAAACATTTACATTAATCAACTGATCGCCTTTTCTTCCATACCCATTTATTTCCGGGAATCCTTTTCCTTTCAATCGGAAAATCTTTCCACTTTGTGTTCCCGGCGGAATTTTTATTTTGGCCCGACCATCAATGGTAGGAACTTCCACTTGTGCGCCAAAGACCGCATCGGTGAATGAAATAAATAAATCATATCCGACATTTAATCCATCACGATGTAGCTCTTTGTGTGCTTCTTCTTCGATAGCAATAATTAAATCACCGGGCGCCCCGCCCCGCATACCTGCATTTCCTTTACCACTCATACTCAACTGCATACCATCATACACACCACCTGGGATATTGATACTCACCGTTTCTTCATCATAAGAACGGCCATCACCTTTACAAGTAGTACATTTTGCAGAAATAGTTGAACCCTCTCCCTGACAGGTAGGACATACAACGACAGTTTGCATCTGACCTAAAAAGGTAGATTGTACTTTTCGCACTTGTCCACTTCCACCACAAGTCTTACAAACATGCACGCTGCTTGCATCTTTCGCCCCATTGCCTTTACAAGAATTACAAACAACGTATTTCTTAATTTTAATATTCTTGGTCACACCATTGGCCATCTCTTCATAATTAAGCCTAATCTTCACACGAAGATTGCTGCCGCGAGAGCCTTGTGAACGCTGCCCGCCATGGCCGCCACCACCAAAAAAGTCAGAAAAACCGCCACCACCAAATATATCTCCAAATTGGCTAAAAATATCATTCATATCCATTCCACCACCCCCGAAAGGGTTACCTCCACTCATACCAGGGCCAAAAGCCTGATGTCCATATCTATCGTACTTGGCGCGTTTATCTACATCACTTAAAATTTCATAAGCTTCGGCTGCTTCTTTAAATTTCTCCTCAGCTTCCGCATCTCCCGGGTTTCTATCGGGGTGAAACTGCATGGCGACTTTGCGATAAGCCTTTTTTATTTCGTCTCCGCTAGCCGTTTTGGTAACACTTAATATTTCGTAATAATCTCTTTTCATCTTAATAAATTATTTTCCTACTACCACCTTCGCAAAGCGAATAAGTTTGTCATTTAATAAATAGCCTTTCTGCACTTCGTCAATTATTTTTCCACTTAGTTCGGGTGTCGGTGCAGGGATTTCAGCAATAGCTTCATGTTGTTCCACGTCGAAATCATTGTTTGCATTTTCTAATACTTTTACCCCTTTAGCTTGCATGACATTGCGAAATTTATTAAAAACTAAAGCAGCTCCTTCTTTCACATGCTTAATATCAGTATCAGTTTGCATTTGTTTTTCCGCACGATCACAATCGTCCAATACATCTAATAAGGAAACGATGATATCTTTTCCAGCAGTTTGAATTAACTCCATACGTTCCTTAGCGGTCCTTCTCTTATAATTTTCAAATTCTGCTAAAAGACGGACAAATTTATCTTTCTGCTCGTCTAACTGTTGCTGCAGCTTTTCTGTTTCAGAAACCTGTACTTCTTCAACCAATTCATTTTCATTTGTCTCGGCTGATTGATTTTCATTTGTTTCCTCTAAAGATTCTCGTTCTTTACCTTGATTTTCCTGTTTACTCATGATATCAAATATTAATTAGTTAACCAATCCAAATTTTCTGCCGAATTAATAAAACAGCAAAATTGACATAAATAGATGAGATTGTGTGACAATTTTCACCAAATTATTTGTCATTCAACTGTCAATAATGAAAATGTTTCGCTAAAACTTATGGAAACAGCTTTTGATTGATTAATTTTGCCAAAATTTTAATTTAATAACAAATGATTGAGACTGATATATGTATCATCGGGACGGGACCTGTAGGTTTGTTTGCAGTTTTTGAAGCCGGCCTATTAAAAATGCGTTGCCATTTAATCGACGCACTACCTCAAGTTGGAGGTCAACTTTCTGAAATTTATCCACATAAACCTATTTACGATATTCCGGGTTATCCTTCCATTAATGCACAAGAGTTAGTAGATAATTTAATGCAGCAGATTGAACCATTCCATCCTACCTATACGCTGGGAGAAAGAGTGGAAACCATTGCAAGACAAGACGACAAATCTTTTGTCATAGGAACAAATGAAGACACGCAAGTACACTGCAAAGTAATTGTTATTGCTGGCGGGCTGGGCTGTTTCGAGCCAAGAAAACCTGCCATAGAGCGCTTGGAAGAATTTGAACATGGCAAAGGTGTAGCTTATATGGTAAAAAATCCGGAGACATTCCGTGATAAAGAAATCGTTTTGGCCGGCGGGGGCGATTCCGCTCTTGATTGGGCTATCTTCCTTTCTAATATCTCCAAAAAAGTTACATTGGTTCATCGCGGCGAAACGTTTAGAGGAGCTCCTGATTCCGCGGAAAAAGTATTTAATCTTGCAAAAGAAGGCAAAATAGATCTAATTCTTAAAGCTAACCTTACTAAAATTGACGGCAATGGAACACTTAAGGAAGTATTTTACGAAGACGAGCTTAAACAAATGCAATCTATTCAAGCGGATTATCTGATACCCCTATTTGGGCTAAGTCCTAAGCTCGGACCTATTGCTAACTGGGGACTCGGAATAGAAAAGTCCCAAATAGTAGTGGACACGACAGACTACTCGACAAATGTGGAAGGAATATATGCCATCGGTGACATCAACACTTACCCGGGTAAATTAAAGTTAATTCTATGCGGTTTTCATGAGGGTGCCATTATGATGCAAAGCGCATTTAAACATGTATTCCCCGACAAGCATTTGAGCTTTAAATATACTACGGTAAATGGTGTACATGAATTTTAAGCAGCATTTAAACCCGATTAAAAGCCTTTCAAATTAACTTTGAAAGGCTTTTTTCTTTACTCAAAACCACTCATCCCCTATTTGCGTAGATACTTCCGGAAAGAAATTGTTATTAATCGACTAAATTTCTGTTAACGACAAAATAATTGTAAGGATTACGCTTTTCCACGACTTATATTGTGTAAGAATTAAATAATTACTTTTTAAAAATGTATTTTATGAAAAGAATTTTTTTATGCATTGTTTTAACAATGGCAATTTCAACAACCATTTTTGGTAATCCAATTAGGCAAAATTCACGCTCTCAGACCCACACCTATATAGATACTGCCACATTTGCTTTAGGGTGCTTTTGGTGCACAGAAGCAAAGTTCAAAGAATTAGAGGGTGTAATAAAAGTTACTTCCGGCTTTTCGGGTGGGCATACCGCAAATCCCACTTATGAACAAGTATGTACAGGGACAACCGGTCATGCAGAAGCCTGCAATATCGTGTATGATCCAAAAAAAATTAGCTTTGCTGAATTACTTCAAGTATTTTTTACCACACATGATCCTACGCAATTAAATAGACAAGGAAATGACGTAGGTACGCAATACCGTTCGGCTATTTTTTATCGCAACGCTCAACAAAAGAATGAAGCAGAATATTATATCAAAAGATTAAATCAGGAAAAAGCATATCCAAAGCCAATTGTAACTCAAGTTGTACCATTTACAATTTTTTATAAAGCGGAAGGATACCATCAAGATTATTTCAGCAGAAATGGCAACGAACCCTATTGTAAATATGTCATTCAGCCGGAATTGGATAAATTTAGAAAAGCATTTGCGAGTAAATTAAAAAAACAATACAAATAATATATATATGAAACCGCTCATTATTTTATCGACCCTTTTCTTCTTTGCATTTGCAAGTTGCACTGCGCAGAATAAGAAATCAGAAACTGTCCGTCAGAAAAACCCATATTATTCTCGTACCGATACAAATAAGTTGCATGTATCCGATGCAGAATGGAAAAAAATCTTACCGCCTGCTGTATATGCTACAGCGCGGGAAGCTGCCACAGAAAGACCATTTACCGGAAAATATTGGAACGCAGATGCAAAGGGCACCTATTATTGCGCAGTGTGTGGCAACAAACTATTTAGATCCGATGAAAAATTCTCGAGCACATGTGGATGGCCCAGTTTTTTCGAGCCTTCCAGAAAAAACAGCGTAATTTATCGTGAAGATAAATCTCTCGGAATGGATCGTACAGAAGTGCTTTGTGCCCGTTGTGGTTCACACCTCGGACATGTTTTTAATGACGGTCCAGCACCTACTTATAAACGATTTTGCATGAACTCCATCGTACTGGATTTTGTACCGGATAAGTGAAGGCAATGAATAAAAGATTTTGCGCTTCGCGACGCAGCGCGATTTGCCTACGCTTACCGGTAAGCTTGAAGTCTTGCGCACGCTTAACAAGTGTATATACCGATCCCTTAGAAAATTTTTAATTCTTATACTGCCTATATGCATAGTCGGTATAAGAATTAACCGCTTATATCTCAAAGACTAAAGATTTATTTTTTGTTGGAGCGTTACGCAACATTATGTGAACACGCGCAAGTAGAAAGCATTTCAAAATTAATATTTTGGAAGGATTTATCCCGCACCTCCTATAGCTCAGCTTAAAAGTTTACAAGCACCAGAAATTTAAGAACGATTCAAAAGAAGCAGTCCATGGCCAAAGGCATTTTTGCGATTGACGATTATAGTTTCTCCCAGTAAATGGATTATCAAATTATCAAATAGGCGAATTATCAAATTATCAAATTATCTTTGCGGGCATTATGGTAAAATTTACAGTTGAAGATAGAGACGGCTCCCGTAAAGAATTAGAAGCTCCGGACGACATGAACCTAAGTCTGATGGAAACGCTAAAGGCTTTTGAATATAATATTATGGCTACTTGCGGCGGTATGGCTTTATGCGCTACATGCCATGTAAAGTTCTCTGCAGGTTTGGAAAATCTACCCAGAAAAAATGACGCAGAAATGGATATGCTGGATACCTTACCAGATGCAGATGAAAGTAGCCGGTTGGCCTGTCAACTACGAGTAGATGCGACCTTAGAAAATGCCAGATTTAAAATTTGCGGAGAAGAAGAATAATTTTTTTATAAACAAAAATTCCTGCGGGAGTTTTTTTTATTTAACAACACTGAAAAAGCTCAATTCCATATTTACTCATTTTGGCCGATATGTTTTGATGTTAAAAAATATGTTTTCTAAGCCAGACAACTGGCGGATGTATCGGAAACAGTTTTTTGAGCAATGCAATTTTGTCGGTATGCAAGCACTACCGGTAGTCGCCATTATTTCTTTGTTTCTAGGAATGGTAATGACTTTACAGGCAGCTTACATGCTGAACAATCCTATTGTACCAAAGTCAGTTATAGCAACTGTTGTACGAGACAGTATGCTGCTAGAGATTGCCCCCACAGGCATTTCAGCAATTTTAGCGGGTATTGTCGGCTTTAAAATCACTTCAGAAATTGGCTATATGCGCCTTTATGAGCAGATTGATGCGATGGAAATGATGGGTGTGCAATCACTTAATTATATTGTTTTGCCCCGTATTGCTGCAGCAATGCTTACCATCCCATGTCTTATAATTTTTGCTCTTACACTCAGTATGTTTGGCGGATACGTAGTAGCGGTATTTTCCAGTCGTGTCCCCATTGATTATTATCTGACTGGTCTAATTACCAATTTCAAACCATATGAAGTCCTGGTTGCCGCTGTAAAAACGATTACTTTCTCTTTTGTCATTTCAAGTGTTGCTTGTTACTTAGGCTATTATTTTAATGGCAGTAGTGTCGAACTCAGCAGGACCTCCACACGATCGGTGACACTGAACTGTGTGCTGATTCTTGCTTTAGATTATATTATTACAAGCTATATGTTGTAGTAAAACACCTTCAGCTAGACGGATATTACGCTCCATTCTATAAAGTATTCTTTAATTAAGGTCACATTATCCACAAAATGTAAAACAACTCTGAATTATCTTTTAAAATTGCTTGCAATAATGTAAATTTGCGCAATTTATATTTTTACCATTATGCCAAAAGACATTTCTATAAAATCGGTTTTAATTATCGGTTCAGGACCTATTATAATTGGGCAGGCCTGCGAATTTGATTATTCTGGTTCTCAAGCAGCTAGAAGCCTTACAGAAGAAGGTGTTAAAGTTACCCTTATTAATAGTAACCCGGCCACGATTATGACCGATCCAATGATGGCAGACAAAGTTTATCTCCTACCCTTGGAAATAGAAAGTATTGAAAAGATTTTACAAGAAAATGAAATTGATGCTGTATTGCCAACAATGGGTGGTCAAACAGCCTTGAACCTCTGCAAGGAAGCGGACGAATTAGGTATTTGGGAAAAATACAATATTCGTTTGATTGGTGTGGACATCAAAGCAATAGACAAAGCAGAAGATCGTGAACTATTTCGTCAATGGATGATTAGAATGGGTATACAAGTAGCGCCCGCCAAAACTGCGAATAGTTTTTTAGAAGGGAAGGAATTTGCCCAAGAAATCGGATTCCCATTGGTTATCCGCCCCTCCTATACTTTAGGCGGTACAGGCGGTGGCTTTGTACATACCAAAGATGATCTGGATGAAGCATTGAATCGCGGCTTACAAGCATCGCCAATACACGAAGTATTGGTAGAAAAAGCCGTATTAGGATGGAAAGAATTTGAATTAGAATTATTACGCGATGCAGCAGATAATGTTGCTATTATTTGTACTGTCGAGAATTTTGACCCAATGGGTATCCATACTGGTGATAGTATTACGGTAGCACCTGCAATGACATTGAGCGATACCGCCTTTCAAGAAATGCGCAATACAGCTATAAGAATTATGCGAGATTTGGGCAATTTTGCCGGAGGTTGTAATATTCAATTTTCACTTAATCCAGAAACGGAAGAACTAATCGCTATTGAAATCAACCCTCGTGTGAGTCGTTCATCAGCGTTAGCATCAAAAGCAACAGGCTACCCTATCGCAAAAATTGCTGCTAAATTGGCGATTGGATATAACTTAGATGAGCTCAAAAATCAAATTACAAAAACGACCTCGGCTTATTTTGAACCGGCTTTAGATTATGTAATTGTAAAAATACCTCGTTGGAATTTCGATAAGTTTAAGGGAGCTGACGATACATTGGGGTTACAAATGAAAAGCGTGGGTGAAGTAATGGCCATCGGTCGTAGCTTTACGGAAGCTATTCAAAAAGCCTGTCAAAGCTTGGAAAACGATGCATTAGGATTAGGCTATTATGGTAAAAATCAAATGAAAGCGGCCGACTTGGTCGAGTATATAAAAATCCCAAAATGGGATAGAATTTTCCGTATCAAAGATGCTTTGATGTTAGGTGTAACTTCTAAAACGATTGTACAAGCTACACACATAGACCCTTGGTTCATCTACCAGATACAGCAACTTTGCGATATTGAGAAGGAAATTGCAAAACATTCTTTAGACACTCTTCCTTTGGATTTACTAAAGACTGCTAAAAAGAACGGTTTTAGTGATGCGCAAATAGCGAAAATTGTTCACGGCGATTGTGAAGATGAACAAATTTATGAAAAACGTAAAGCTGCCGGCATTACACGTGTTTATAAGATGGTAGATACTTGCAGCGCAGAATTTGAAGCAAAGACCCCATATTTTTATAGTAGCTTTGAGGGATAAACTCAATTAACTAATTTTTTGAATGATGAATATTGAGTGAGCTTTCATCCCATATTCATCATTCTTCATTTATTTATTCAATAAAATGTTTACAGGCATTATTGAAACAGTAGGTGTTGTGACAGATATTCTCGTCAATGGTAGCAATAAATCCTTTTGGATAAAATGCACTTTGGCTTCCGAATTTAAAGTCGACCAAAGTATCTGCCACCAAGGTGTTTGTTTAACAGTGGAAAACATCCAAAACGATACGTATAAAGTAACCGCAATTGAAGAAACACTGAAGAAGACCAATTTAAATGATTGGAGGATAGGAGACAAAATAAATATTGAACGCTGCATGATAATGAATGGCAGACTAGATGGTCATATTGTGCAAGGTCACGTAGACGCAACAGCAATCTGCACATCTAAACTAGATGCAAAAGGCAGTTGGGAATTTACATTTTCTTATCCTTTTTCTTTTGCACATTTACTAATTGAAAAGGGCTCTATTGCAGTGAATGGTACAAGTTTAACTTGTTTTAATATAAAAGAAAATAGTTTTACAGTAGCTATTATTCCTTATACCTTTGAACATACTAGCATTCACAATGTGTCAGTTGAAAGTATTGTAAATATCGAGTTTGATGTGATTGGGAAATATATTGCTCGCATGCAATCCTTGAAATAATTTATCCGTTTGTTTAAAAAAATCATTATGCCTGAACTTTCTATAGGAGATGCAATGAAAAATTTTCTACAAAAAAGCAGATTAAAAAATGGTGTAAGGACTGCTCAGTTGGAGGAAATCTGGAAAGAGATGATGGGTGAAGTCATTGCAAGATACACAGATAAACTACAAATTGTCAATCAAAAACTTTTTATTAAAACCAACAACGGAGCACTTAGAAATGAGTTGATGTACCAAAAGCTTCAAATCATTTCCCTTATCAATGAAAAGATGGGGGCCGGTACTATTACCGAAGTCATTTGCACTTAGAAATCACTTGGTACTCATATTATTCAACTACAACATAATCCGATAGATAATAAGTGCTCTGAGTTTTTAGTAACTTAGCATCGGGAATCTCAATTTTAATAGTGTGCTTACCCTCGTTTAAAGCACCCAAATCAACTATATGTATCGGCACGGGTGCACCAGGACACCAGCTTCTGCGTTCTTTGGAAATACCGCCTCTGTTGTAAATACCATTGAATCGGGTATTATATACTTCAAAAGGAACACAATTTTGCTTTACATCCAATCGTTTTACAGCCTTACCATCCAGAAATACAATATGTTCTCGCCAATTATATTCTTCGCCTCCTTCGGCTGCACCGTGACCGGAAGAAATAATATAAAGTTTGGCTGATTTCGAAGATCTCGCCAGTGTAAAATAAGCCGCTTTAGCATTGTATCCATCACTCGTGTCTTCACCATTAAGGGGGTAATAATTTAATAATGGATAGACTTTTAACTGGCTATTGTTTTTCTGCTCATTGGAAATAAAACTGACCGACGCGATGTAGGTCAATAAAGATCCGCCGCAACCAATTGTTTCTTTTTGCCCGGCGCCAGTCGTACCAAAAATATCTACCTTAAGCCAAATATCTATCGAAGAATTTTTAAATAATCCCACCAATTGACTGATATCTGCAGCATATGGAATATTGTCTGGTTGTCTAGTTCGATAATTAAAAGGCGTCATTATACGTAATAACTCTATGCCTTGAGCCGAGGCATCGTTATAGTTTGTATTTTTATGAGCGTAAATAAGTGTCACCCTCCCAATTCTATCATAATCGTCACAACCGTTCTTTACTATCACTTTTACCGATAATGAATCACCTACCTGTTGTTTCTCTGCTTCCGTAAGTTTCCGTAAATAAGAAGTATTATCCAATTGTACAACATCATTGGATGTAGGTTCATTTATCGGTTTGTTGGAATAACCATCAAAAAAAAAACATCTTTAAATATAGGTATTGTAACTATATGCTTAGACTGGGCGAAGCAAAGTCCACTACCCAAAACGAAAAGAACAATTATGAAAAAATATTTTTTCATCAAAACGATTTAGTTAATGTGAGTAATCTTCCCCTTTAAATTCATTCAATATCTTAGTAACTGCCCGCCCGTCAGTTGAAAGTTTTTCATCTTCCGAAACCGCATTAAAATAATGCTCCGCTTTAGGAGCATCCTTTGCAGTTGCTCCAGCTTTTAAATACATTAAAATAGCTTCAACAGCATAGGGTTTCTTGATATTTTTATCTAAAAAATTGGCCAAATCATTTCTTTTAACTTGTTGAGCGGAATCAATTCTGCTATTTATTGATTGAAGGCTTAAAGAATCTTTTGTATTTAAACCTCTTTTGTGCCAGCCCATTACACGTACAAAACGATCAATCTTTATGTATTTCTTTTTAAATGCTATATATTCTTTCTGTATATGCGAACCGGTAACAATAGCTCTACCCAAATTCCCTTCAGCATGAATGTTTATAATTCCTTTACTTAAGTAGAGGGACAAAAGGTTAGGATCCGATTCAGGTTCTGGAGATGAATTCGGTCTTGTAAATTGCAACGCAGCTTTTACGGTTACGTCTGCTTTACCAGAAAAGCTAAACAGATTGTTTTTAATAATAACGCTATCAATAATAGTTTTTCCTTCTAATTGGTATTGAAAATATACGCATCGACCCGTTGCATCATAGGAAGGAAAATTGACTCTTGCAATCAACTTAAACGGCACAACATTTTCTTTTTGCGGAAAAGCAATCATGGGGAAAATGACTAAAAGCAATATTGAAAAAAATTTCATAAAATCTTTAACTTGAATATTGGACAATAATTTTGCTCCATATCATTTTTTAAATGAAGGCAAATCATTAATTGATTTTATTATTTTCTTTTGACACTTCATTTTCCTTCGGCAATAAACGCATTCTTACTTTCTCAACGGAGCTTCTGTACATTTTCAAAATCGTAATTTCGTATCCATCAGAATGTAATACTTCACCTTCTACCGGCACACTGCCATGCTGATAGGTAATTAATCCTGAAAGAGTAGAATAATCATCAATTTCAGGCAATTTCAATGGCAAAAATTCATTGATATCTTCAATAGTTTCGTGGGATTGTACTAAGAAGCTCCCATCAATTTGCACTTCTACAATCGGTTGTTCTGCATCATGTTCATCCTGAATGTCGCCCACTAATTCCTCTAAAATATCTTCCATCGTTACAATACCCGCAATGTCACCGTATTCATCAGTAACGACTGCTATTTGCAAATGGTCTTTTTGAAAAGAGCGTAATAGGTCTTTTATTTTCATACTGTCAGGAATATAAAAAACAGGTCTCAATATTTTTTTTATTTCTCCCGACTTTCCGGCATTTACAAATTGCAAAATATCTTTTATGGTCAAAATGCCCACCAAGTCATTTAGCGTTTCCCGATAAACCGGATAACGAGAATAACCTTCCTCAACCACTGTCTTCACAATTTCATCAAAACTTACATCAATATCTAATGCCACAATATCCTTTCGGTGCGTGAGGATATCACGCACACGACTCGAGTCAAAGTCAAATACATTATTGATTAATTCCCGTTCCGAATCTTCAATTTCCCCTCCTTCTTCACTTTCGGAAATAATCATTTTTATCTCTTCTTCAGTATGAATATCCTGATCTTTTATTGGGTCTACACCAAGAATGCGCAAAACAAAATTAGCCAAGGTATTTAAGAGAAAAATGAAAGGCCGGAAAACAAAATAAAATGCACGCAACGGTAGTGCGACCAACAAAGTGGTAGGGGCAGCCTTACGTATGGCTATAGACTTGGGGGCCAATTCTCCAAAAACTATATGAAGAATAGTAATTAAAATAAATGCAATTACTATGGCAATTTTATCGGCCGAAGTAGCTGCTATGGGAAAATTGAAAAGCAAAAAGAGTTTTTGTACATACGCTGTCATTACCGATTCTCCCACCCAACCTAGGCCTAAAGATGCAAGTGTGATGCCTAACTGGGTAGCAGCTAAATAATTATCTAGGTTGCTGGTTACTGTTTTTGCAACATTAATCAATTTGGGAGAAACTCCTTTTGTACTGGTAATTTGAGAAGAACGAACTTTTACAATGGCAAACTCCGCGGCTACAAAAAATCCGTTTAATAACACCAGAAAAATAGTCAGAAAGACTTTGTATATTTCGGCTGTATGCTCAGCCGGAGGTATATCTGCAATCATTTTTTATTGAATGAATAAATACAATATTAAGCTATTTGTCCTTAAAGATAAAATTTTTCCAAATACAGTCTATTTATATAATAAACTGTAAAACCAAAAAAATTAGTTTTCGGCAGTTTACTAGCATTACTCACCAAAGGGAATTGGTTAAAAATCATTGGTTTCAGACTCCTCACCCTGCTCCTCCTCATTTTCTGTATCCGGGGAATCTCCTTCTTCTCCAAAACCTTCAGAATCTTTGTTTAGATCGTATTTTTCTTCAATGTCCAAAAATTGATTGTTCAATACATTACCTACACCATATTGCTGGGGGCCAATGCCTTCTACTCTGCTCACATATGGAAATTCTTTATCTCTGCTTTCGTCTTTGTTCACATTAATTAACTCCAACTGGAAAACCCAGTTTTTTACAAAATCATATTCATAAATAAAATGCTGATTTGTGTCGCGTATTTCTGATCCGATAATGGTCTCGGACATCAATAACGGCTCCGTACGATAAACTTTATCGTATTTTGCCAAACTTATCTCACGACCATGTAGCCAGGCATCATTACTACGATAAAAAGTAGCCTGATGCTTATGATCAAATCCGTAAGCATCCAAAATACTTGAATGAAGTTGCTCAAAATTCTGCGTATGCTTTATCACGATATCACGGTATACACCAAAGTCATCTTCAAGATAAACACGAAATTTAAGTAAGGCCATTTTAATCTTTATTAATTATATTATGATCTGTATTCAGGTAATAACAGCAAAAATTGTGCACAAACTTATTTGACAGGTTTCAACCCCAATTCAGCAGCTTTATTAATCATTAATTGGTAAGCCGCATCGAAATCGTTGGTAATTTCACCATCTAGAATAGCCTCTCTAATCGTATCTTTAATGATCCCCACGTTCTTACAAGGAGTAAGATTAAAAGTTTGCATAATTAACTCTCCAGAAATAGGTGGCTGCCAATTACGCATTTTGTCGGCCTCTTCCACCTCTGTCATTCGCTTGCGCACCAATTCAAAATTTTGAATATAGCGACGAACTTTATTAGGATTTTTGCTGGTAATATCGGCCTCACAAAGCGTCATTAAATCATCTACTGTTTCACCCGCATCAAACAACAAACGACGCACGGCGCTATCAGTAATATTTTCTTTGGTAAGACTCACAGGGCGCATGTGCAAGGAAACAAGCTTTTGCACAAATTTCATTTTATCATTCAAAGGCAATTTCAATTGCGCAAAGATTTGTGGGACCATTTTGGCGCCTAAAATTTCATGTCCGTGAAAAGTCCATCCTTGTCCTTTTTCAAATCTTTTTGTGGCAGGCTTGCCAATATCATGCAACAAAGCAGCCCATCGTAACCAAAGGTTATCAGTTTTGGCGGCAATGTTATCAATTACCTGAATGGTGTGATAAAAATTATCTTTATGCCCCACTCCCTCAATATTTTCTGCACCTGCCAAAGCAGTCATTTGCGGAAAAATAATTTGTAACAATCCGGTTTTGAACAACAAATCCCAGCCAATCGATGGTCGTTTAGCCAACATTATCTTATTCAATTCATCTGTAATACGTTCTTTAGAGATAATTTTTATTCTTTCTTTTTCCCGGCCAACTGCCAGTAATGTATTCTCTTCAATAGTAAAATTCAATTGCGTTGCAAACCTAATTGCCCGTAACATGCGCAAAGGGTCATCACTAAAGGTTTCTTCGGGACTCAAGGGCGTGCGGATAATTTTGAATTGCAAATCTTTCAATCCTTTAAATGGATCAATCAACTCACCATAATCATCCTTATTCAAACTAATCGAAAGCGCATTGATTGTAAAATCTCTTCTGTTCTGATCATCTTCCAAAGTACCAGGTAACACTTCCGGCTTGCGACTATCGTCGCGGTAACTCTCCGTTCTCGCTCCCACTATTTCGATCTCAATATCCAGCAATTTTATTTGTGCTGTTCCAAAAGTCTTAAAGATGGTAACATGTGGTTTAGGTTGAAATTTCTCAGCAATTTTTTCGGCGAAAGCAATACCATTCCCAAGACAAACAATATCCACATCTTTAGTGGCCCGACCAATAATTTTGTCACGGACAAAGCCGCCAATCACGTAAGCGGGCGTATTTGTTTGAGCAGCAACTGCCGCTATCTTTTTAAAAATAAATAATTCTTTATCTGAGCAAGGTATTTGCATTATAATTTAAGCTTAAAGCTCTTTAATGGTGCGTAGGGCATTTCTACTCCATTCATTCAGCATAATAACATTAATTCAATTTTATTTCAAAGGTTTTTGGCCAATTTTTCCCCGTTACCAAAAACGAGTTTTTTGTAGAATCATAAGCAATACCGTTTAATACATTTGCTTCTACAACCGGTACACTGTTTTGCTGACGAATATTTGTCAAATCAATTGTGCCTACCACATTCCCCGTTTTTGGGTTTATTTTGACAATATTATTTGTCTCCCAAACATTCGAATAAATAATACCATCCACATATTCCAACTCATTAATCATCGGCAAAGGACCATAATTATTAGAAACGGGAACTGTTTTTACGATACTGAAATCTTCCGGATTAACATAATATAAATTACTGCTGCCCGTACTGATAATCAAATCTTTTCCGTCAGTAGTCATGCCCCAACCTTCGTATGGCCAAGTCATTTCTTTTATTTTATTCAGAGTAGGTAAATCGTAGACAAACACCTTATGTTTTTGATAAGTAAGCTGGTACAACTTATTATTGACGATGCTAATGCCTTCTCCAAAATATTCCGACGGAAGCGTTACAGACTGGGTTACTTTACCGCTTTTTAAATCGTACACCAATAGTTTACTATGTCCATTTAATCCAATGCTTTCGAACACCTGACCATCATGTAAAAAAAAGCCTTCTGTAAACGAATTGGGATCATGGGGATATACATTTACGACTTTATAAGGAATGTTTGCTGGTGCATCTATGCTAGTATCATCGCTATTACTTTGACTGTTGCTTTTATTATTTTTACATCCAAACGCCAATAACACTAAGGATACAATTAAATATTTTTTCATCAATTGATTTTTATTAGACGATTTTTTACAAAATATTATTTTGATTTATGAGCGCAAAAATAGGAACTCCATGCAACTTCTCGGGCATTAATTACAAATCTTACTGCAGTTCACTC
>NZ_JBNQGD010000313.1:0-12092 GCF_050436765.1 Arachidicoccus sp.
CCCGGCAATACATTGAGGGTATTAAAGATCCTGAGAACTATATTCTTCAGAAAAAGGTCAACTATTTACCCATCATACGAACGATGGATGAAAATGCTAAAACAGAGATACGTGTTTTTTATTTATGGAAAGAAGGTGAGCCAAGGCCAGTAGCTGCATATAATTTGGCGAGATTGAGTAAGGGGAAAATGATAAGTGTAGCATTAAACAAAAATGAAAGTTGGGTTGGCGGGAGTTTTGCTCTTTTTAAAGCAGACTAATTCTATTTTGTTAGTAAAAAAGCAGGATTAAAATAGTTTTTGCCAGTTTAAATACTATTAGTACCTTTGTTGCCCTTTAATTTAGGCAATTTGACTATGTGAAACAAGAAAATGGCCATTTCATTCTTGTTTTTTTATAGGCAAACAGGCTTAAGTTTAATTAAGTAAAACCGGTTAAATACAGATATGTCATCAACTAAAGTTCAAAACAGGGTTAGTTTCAGCAAAACCAAGCACCTAGCAGAAACACCTGATCTTCTAGACATTCAATTAGAATCCTTCCGTGAATTTTTTCAATTAGAAACAACGCCCGATAAGCGTGACAACGAAGGTTTATTCCGAGTGTTTAAAGAAAATTTTCCTATTACAGACACGCGCAACATTTTCATGTTGGAGTTTTTGGATTATTTTGTAGATCCGCCTCGTTATTCTATTGATGAGTGTATGGAACGTGGACTTACCTACGCCGTTCCACTGAAAGCTAAACTACGTTTGAGCTGTAATGACGAAGAGCATGTGGATTTCCAAACTATTGTGCAGGATGTTTTCTTGGGTAACATACCGTATATGACCCCGAGAGGTACTTTTGTGGTTAATGGTGCAGAACGCGTTATTGTTTCTCAATTACATCGTTCTCCGGGTGTATTTTTTGGGCAATCGACCCATCCAAATGGGACCAAAATTTATTCTGCCCGTGTCATACCTTTTAAAGGTGCATGGATGGAATTTGCAACTGATATTAACAACGTAATGTATGCTTATATAGACCGTAAGAAGAAATTCCCGGTGACTACATTGTTGCGTTCTATTGGTTTTGAAACAGATAAAGATATACTTACTTTATTTGGCATGGCTACAGAAGTGCCTGCAGATAAAAAAGCATTGGAAAAATATATCGGACATAAATTAGCTGCTCGAGTATTAAAAGCATGGGTAGAGGATTTTGTGGACGAAGATACCGGAGAAGTTGTTTCGTTGGAGCGTAACGAAGTTGTTCTGGAACGTGATACTGTTTTGGATGAAGAAACCATTCAAGTAATTGCCGAGCTAGAAGTGTCGAGCGTGTTTATTCAAAGAGAAGATGTGGGTGGCGATTATGCCATCATTTATAATACCTTAAATAAAGATACGACCAACTCAGAATTAGAAGCGGTACAATTTATCTATCGCCAGTTGCGTGGAGCAGATGCGCCGGACAATGAAACTGCCCGTGGTATTATTGATAAATTATTTTTTAGCGATAAGCGTTATGATTTAGGAGAGGTAGGTCGTTACAAAATCAACCGTAAATTGGAGGTTAAGCAAAAGCTTACCAATAAGGTTCTGACCAAAGACGACATTATAGAAATTATCAAATACCTGGTTCGCCTTACAAACGGCAAAGCAGAAATTGATGATATTGATCACTTGAGCAACCGCCGTGTACGTACCGTTGGAGAACAATTATACGCACAATTTGGTGTGGGGTTAGCTCGTATGGCACGTACTATTCGTGAACGTATGAACGTGCGGGATAACGAAGTATTTACACCGGTAGATTTGATTAATGCGAGAACATTATCTTCTGTAATCAATTCTTTCTTTGGTACATCACAACTATCTCAGTTCTTAGATCAAACAAATCCGCTTTCAGAAATTACGCACAAACGTCGTATTTCCGCACTCGGACCCGGGGGGCTAAGTCGTGAACGCGCAGGATTTGAAGTACGTGACGTACACTATTCTCACTATGGTAGGTTGTGTACTATAGAAACACCTGAAGGACCAAATATTGGTTTGATTTCTACTCTTTGTGTTCATGCGAAGATTAATGATATGGGCTTTATTGAAACACCCTATCACCAAGTGCACGAAGGAAAAGTAGATTTGAAGCATTTGAAATTCTTAAGTGCAGAAGAAGAAGATACAGCCAAAATTGCGCAAAGCAGTGCGCCACTTGACGAAAAAGGCGTATTCGTAGAAGATAGAATTATCAGCCGTGAAACGGGCGATTTCCCTATCCTCGAAAAAAATGAAGTAGAATACATGGATGTGGCACCTAACCAGATTGTTGGTCTAAGTGCTTCTTTAATTCCTTTCTTGGAACATGATGATGCTAACCGTGCATTGATGGGCTCCAACATGCAGCGTCAAGCTGTGCCATTATTGCTCCCTCAGTCTCCGATCGTCGGGACTGGATTGGAAGGTAAGGCAGCACGCGATGCACGTATTCAGATTCATTCAGAAGGTGAAGGTGTTGTAGAGTTTGTGGATGCGCGTGAAGTGCATGTTCGATACAATAGAAATGATGCGGATCGTTTGGTAAGCTTTGAAGATGATTTAGTTGTATATAAATTAACTAAATTTATCAAAACCAACCAGGCGACATCTATCAACTTGCGTCCAGCTGTGAAGAAGGGACAACACGTGAAGAAAGGAGATTTTTTAACTGAAGGATATGCAACTAAGGATGGTGAATTAGCATTGGGTCGTAACTTACAAGTAGCATTTATGCCTTGGAAAGGTTACAACTTTGAAGATGCCATTGTAATTAACGAAAAAGTAGTTCGCGAAGATTTATACACCTCTATTCATATTGAAGAATATGAATTGGAAGTACGTGATACAAAATTGGGTGAAGAAGAATTAACTTCTGACATTCCAAATATTTCTGAAGAGGCTACCAAAGATTTAGATGAACATGGTATTATCCGAATAGGAGCTACTGTTCGTGAAGGTGATATCTTGATAGGTAAAATCACTCCGAAAGGTGAAAGCGATCCAACTCCAGAAGAAAAATTGTTACGTGCTATTTTCGGTGATAAAGCCGGTGATGCAAAAGATGCTTCTTTAAAGGCGCCAAATGGTACAGAAGGGGTGGTGATAGATAAAAAACTTTTCCAACGGGCCAAGAAAGATAAGAATGGCAAATTGCGTGAAAAAGCACAATTAGAAAAAATTGAAAAAGTACATCAGGAAAATGGGGTAACCTTAAAAGAATTGTTGATTAATAAATTGCAAACCTTATTAAAAGACAAAACTTCTACTGGTGTTAGCAACAACTTTGGCGAAATGCTGATTGGCAAAGGAGCTAAGTTTAATGCTAAGAATTTAAGCGCTATTGATTATCAGAATGTCAATCCGTTGGGTTGGACAGGGGATGAAACGATTGACGGACAAATCAACGTTTTGTTGCACAATTACAACATCAAATACAATGAAGAACTTGGTCGTTATAAACGCGAAAAGTTCAATATTTCCATCGGTGATGAACTCCCTGCGGGCGTTTTAAAATTGGCGAAAGTTTATCTTGCTGTAAAACGTAAGTTGAAAGTAGGAGATAAAATGGCAGGCCGTCACGGAAATAAAGGTATTGTTGCTAAAATTGTACGTGCAGAAGATATGCCTTTCTTAGAAGATGGTACTCCGGTCGATATTGTATTAAATCCGTTGGGTGTGCCTTCTCGTATGAATATTGGGCAGATTTATGAAACAATTTTGGGCTGGTGCGGTAAAGAATTGGGTGTTAAATTTGCTACGCCAATTTTTGATGGTGCTACACCTGAAGAGATTGCAGCTTATTGCGACAAAGCAAATATTCCATCAATGGGACATACGTACTTGTATGATGGGGAAACAGGTGATCGATTTGACCAGAAGGCTACAGTTGGGGTAATCTATATGATTAAACTTCACCATATGGTTGACGACAAGATGCACGCACGTTCTATTGGACCTTATAGTTTGATTACACAACAACCATTGGGTGGTAAGGCCCAGTTTGGTGGTCAGCGTTTTGGTGAAATGGAAGTGTGGGCACTGGAAGCTTATGGAGCATCTAATATTTTGCAAGAATTATTAACCATTAAATCTGATGATATTATTGGCCGTGCTAAAACCTATGAGGCGATAGTAAAAGGTGATAATATTCCTAAAGCTGGGATTCCAGAATCCTTCAATGTGTTGGTTCATGAATTGAGAGGTTTAGGATTGGATTTGAAATTTGAATAATTTTGATCTGTTTTAAATAATAAAGGAGCTGCAGAATTGATTTCTGCGGCTCCTTTTATTAAAGGGAAAATGATGATTCTTTACCTGAGTATACCAATCGTTTTCCGGGTTGATCACATGAGGATAGGTCCGGCAAATTCTTACCTGACCTATAATATTTCTACCTTTTGGTGATGATTATTGCTGCTCTTATTCAGAATAATTTTTGCGAACTTCTGATTCTTTTTAAAAAGTTGTTTTTGCTCCGGCTTCGACGCCGTTAAAGTAATTTATACTGGCTGATTCCTTGCCCTGTCAAGAGGAATTTTATTTTAGATTGGTGAATCGTTTTAGACGGATATCCTTGTAGTAACCAATTTGTAGAGTCTTTAAGCTATACAATTCCTGCCAATTCTAAACTCCTTTTTTTTGCATTGCGTGAATCTATTTCTTCAATAATTCCATTAGCAGTCAGTATTAAGGAAACCCCCTCTTCTTTCCACCAGGTCGAATTTTGTAATTTCTCGAAATGAATAATACCGGTTAGATAACTTCTTTCTAAACCCGCATGCCACTCCTCGATCCATTCAAATTCATCTTTGTGAATCTTCTTTATTTCATCGAAACTAATGTAAACACGTACATAAAAATCGTTGGTAAGTTCTTTCGGTGTATGATGATACAATTTTTTATATTCATATCGATAATCGTAGCGTAATGCGGATATATCACTCATTACTGCGGATCCCGTTGCCAAACTTCCAGCGCCTTTCCCATAAAAGAATTGTCTGTCTGCAAAGCCACTTTCAATTACAACACCGTTAAATTCATTTTTCACAAAAGCTAATTGATCACTTAGCTCCACAAACTGGGGTAATACATATGCTGCTACTTTACCATTTAAGAGTGTTTTGGCCTGCGCAACTAATTTTATATCGAACCCCTTCTCTTTTGCAACGATAGCATCACTCAATTGAATGTTTTGAATGCCTGTAAACATTAAATTATCAATTTTTTCTACAATACCGTAGGCGTGATTCAGCAGGATTACCCATTTGTTTACTGCGTCATGGCCTTCTATATCCAGTGCCGGATTACTCTCAGCATAGCCAAGCTGCTGTGCCAATATCAGGGCATCCTGAAAGTCCAGCTTCTCGTCGAACATTTTGGTTAAGATAAAATTGGTAGAACCATTGACAACAGCTCTTATAGAATGTAATAAATCGTTGTCATAATATTCTTCCAAATTGCGGATTACTGGAATAGATGCACATGCCGCGGCCTCATACAAGAATGGTAAACCTGTTTCTTTTTGTAGCTGCAATAATTCTATTAGATTTTCCGCAATCATTTTTTTGCTGGCACTTACCACGGCTTTTCCATTTCTCAACGCGGTTGTAACTATTTGGTAGGCAGCGAGGGAATCGTCAATTACTTCTACAATTACATTTATCTCATCATCATTCAGTAATACATCTTTGTCCGTCGTAAAGAGTTCTTCTGGTGCATTCCTTTTCTTGCCTGGATGTTTAATACAAGATTTTTTAATTCTCGCGTTTAGTGATGGTGTTTGTTGTAATATTTTGTATAAACCTTCTCCGACTACACCAAAACCAAACATGCCTATAATAATTTCTTTGTGTTCATTCATCTTTTTTAATTTTTCTTTTCAAGAAAAGTTGCAATTATTTTTTCTATCATATCAAATTCCAATAAAAACCCATCGTGTCCAAAAAGCGAGTTGATGATATGTACTTCAGCATTCGCAATATTATTCGCGAGATACATTTGTTCTTCTGACGGGAACAATATATCGGAGAAAATACCTATCACCAACGTTTTTGCCTTAATGCGGCCAAGAGCAGATTCCATTGAAATTCTTCCACGACCCAGGTCATGAGTATCCATGGTGCGTGATAAATTATAATAGCTAAAGGCATTAAACCTCTTAGCTAGTTTCTCTCCTTGGTATTTTTGATAAGTTTCAGCGCGGTGCACTTGTTCGTCAATAGCACTGCTTTTAGAATCTTCAGTAATGCCCTGCTGGGTCATATTGTATGCATTATAATCTCTGTAGGAAAGTAATGCAATGGAGCGAGCCACTTTTAATCCTTCTAAACCTGCGGCACTTGACTTTTCTTTCCATGTAACGTCTGCCTCAATTGCCATTCTCTGGGAAGCATTTAAGGCAATACCCCAGGGAGATTGCTTTGCATTCGTTCCAATTGGAATAATATTCTCAAAAATCTCAGGCTCACTGATTGCCCATTCCAATAACTGCATACCTCCTAGCGACCCCCCAATACCTAACCAAATTTTTTCAATCTGTAAATGAGTTTTTAAGTATTGAAATGTTTTGACAATATCGCGCAATGTGAATAAAGGGAAGTTGTGATAATAAGGTTCACCGGTCGCGCTTATATCGAGAGGTGAAAGACTGCCATAGCAACTTCCGGGGACATTCGCGCAGATGATAAAGTGAGTTTCCGGATTAAATATTTTCCCCTTGCCGATTAATCCAGGCCACCAATCTGAGGCCTCACTATTTGCAGTGAGTGCGTGAAATACCCAAACCACGTTACTTTTGTTTGCATTTAGTTTTCCGTAAGTTGTATATTGTAAATGAAAGGATGGGATTTTTTTCCCACTTTCTAATACAAATTCTTCATTATGATGATAAATATTTTGATGCACTTTTCTTTTCTTAGCTAGTATTTTTATAATAATAGGAGGTAATATGATCAAGCATATTACCTCCTGCAAATGTTTATCCTATGGATTTTAAGGCTTGTTCAAAATCTTCTTTGATGTCGTCTATATGTTCTATACCAAGACTTACACGAATCTGATTTGGCAATACGCCGGCGGCGAGTTGCGCTTCATCACTTAATTGTTCATGTGTCGTGGAAGCCGGATGAATAACTAATGTTTTCGCATCACCAACATTCGCGAGTAAACTTGCCAATTTTAATGCATTGATGACTTTTAAGGCATTTTCCTTTCCGCCTTTTACGCCGAAATTAAGGACGCCGCCGGCACCTTTGGGTAAATATTTCTTTGCTAAAGCATTGTAAGGGCTGCTTTCCAATCCCGGATACCAAACAAAATCTACTGCTTCATGTTTTTCTAACCATTGTGCTAAGGCTAAAGTATTATCGACAGTACGTTCCATCCTCAAGCTAAGTGTTTCCAAACCTTGCAATAGAAGAAATGAGTTGAAAGGACTCGGTGCTGGGCCGAAATCGCGCAAGCCTTCTACGCGTGCTTTGATGGCAAAAGCGATATTTGGCAATCCAAGCGGGTTATTTACACCAAATGTTTTTGCAAAATTTAATCCATGATAACTTTCGGAAGGTTCTGAGAATAAGGGGAATTTCCCATTATCCCAATTATAATTACCCCCGTCTATTAATACACCGCCGATAGAAGTGCCATGTCCGCCAATCCATTTAGTTGCTGCATGCAATACAACGTTTGCACCATGTTCAATTGGCCTAAAAAGGTAACCGCCTGCGCCGAAAGTATTATCGACAAATAATGGTAGATCGTATTTTTTGGCTAAGGCAGCTAGTTTATCGAAATCCGGGATATTCAGACGTGGATTACCTAAAGTTTCGGTATAAATTGCTTTCGTGTTTTCGTCAATTAACTTCTCAAAACTTTCAGTTTTATCGTCCTTTGAAAACTTAACTTTTATCCCCAGGCGCTTAAAGGAAACATTGAACTGATTAAAGGTCCCCCCATATACATAAGGAGATGAAATGAAGTTATCCCCTGCTTGCAAAATATTGGTCAATGCGAGGAATTGTGCTGACATGCCAGATGCGGTTGCTACTGCTGCAACTCCACCTTCTAAGGCACTAATACGCTGCTCGAATACATCCGTTGTGGGATTCATTATGCGCGTATAAATATTACCAAATTCCTTTAGCCCAAATAAATTAGCCGCATGCACCACATCGTTAAATACAAAGGAAGTAGTTTGGTAAATTGGTACTGCCCTTGCAAGTGTGGTAGCCTCTACCGGTTGACCTGCGTGTACTTGCAGGGTTTCAAAGCGTAATTTGCTCATTGAATGAATATTTAAAAATTTAAAAAAAGAAACCGAAAAATGTGGAAGCCTCTTTGGAGAGAACTATAGATGAATAAATGTGCTAAAAGCACATACAGCAGCAATGGCGCATCGCAGGTGCGATGGAAGTAAATAATAATATTTGCAATGCTGTCTTCATTTCTATTACTTCACAAAATTAATAGATTAATCCTTTCTTACTAAAAAAAATAAAAATTTTTATCAAAAGAAGGTGTAAAGTTTTTTATGAACTAAAGAAATCAGTAGATTTATTCTTAACGGGCATAAAAAAAGCCTGCACTGAAAAAAGTCAGGCAAGCTATAATATTATGGAAGTAGTATTAACTTAAAACACTGACTTATCTACCCAATTAAATTAATTGGTTGGATTTGGCACCTTTCACTTTCGTGTGGTTGCCAAGGCTTCATCGGGCCAATCCCTCTGCCGTTCTTGATAAGATTTTTAAAAGAACTGGCGCAAAGATATACTTTCTCCACTGAAATGCAAAAATCTATTTTAAAACAAAGAGCCGGACAAAAGTTTGCCCGGCTCTTAAAAATACTTTATTGATCTATTTGCCTTGCTGACTTGCCTCTTGATTGGCCTCAGTTTTCATTTGCTGGTTAGCTGTAATCAAAAACTCTACTCTTCTGTTTTGCATTCTACCATCCTCTGTATTATTATCATACTTAGGTGCATCTTCACCAAAGCCCTTAACAGAAAGGCGTGATGAGGCTATGCCATTGGCTTTTAAATAATCAGCTACAGTGCTTGCGCGTTTTACAGAAAGACTCATATTGTAGCTTTCTGTCCCGGTATTATCTGTATGCCCTTGCACCTCCAAGTTTGTTTGAGGATACTTATTGAGAACGGTGATAAGATTATTAAGTGTTTTTCTTGATGCATCGGTAAGATTAGACTGATCAAATCCAAAGAGAACCTTACTGGAAAACTCAACAACAATTCCTTCTTCTACTCTTTCAACTTTAGCATCCGGTACCTGAGTTTTTATCTCCTCAGCTTGTTTATCCATTTTTTTGCCGATAATATAGCCCGCGCCCCCACCAACAGCTGCTCCAATAATTGCTCCTAAGGCTGTATTTCCGGTAAGTTTTCCAACCACACCGCCCGCTATTGCCCCACCACCGGCGCCAATAGCCGCTCCACGTTCTCTTTTGTTTGCGTTCTTATAAACGTTACAAGAAGTTAGCAAGACTGCGCTTGCAAGAATTGCACAAATGACAGGTTTCATTGTTTTCATATTCCAAGGTTTTGATGTATGTTTCTAAATACAGCTATTATTATGCCATTTTTTTTTAAATGTTTAGATAATTTATAAGCTCTTCATAATTGCGTTTTAGCTCATTCTCATATCGTTCTTCACTAGTAGAATATAAAATCTGATAATCAAATCGCTGTAGTGTAGCAACAACTTCTGAGACATCCATTCGATTGATTTTGATAGAAACAATAAAGGCAGCGGCCTGTAAATCAAAATAGGTGTTTAACTGCATAATGTTTGCGTTGTCGGATTCGATTAATCTTGCAATTTCAGAAAAAGAATAATTTATTTTATCCATTTGGAGGACGATCAATCCACCGTTAACTTCTTTTATATCAAGAAAGATACTCAATGCATTTAATAAGGACTGTTGTGTAATGGTACCGCAATATTTATTTTCTGCGTTTACAACAGCTAAGATAGGATATTGAGTGAGTGACATTAATTTAAAAGCAGCTAAAAAATAATCGGTATCGTTTATAGCTGCTTTTAAAAAATGGTTTTGTGCTTCGACGAGCTTGCTGTTTTTCGGCAACGTATTTATTCCTTCTCTATCTATAAGACCCACGAGCATATCCCCATCTAAGACAGGAAACATCGTAGACCCTGTCTTTTCGAGTATTGTCAAGGCTTCCTCTCTATCCGTTTTGGATAATTGGAAGACTGGATATTCTAAAGAAATTATTTGTCGACATAGCATATGTAATATTACTGTTTGTGTTTTTCTAAAAAGGGTTTAAGGATCGCATTAAATTCATTAGGGACTTCCATCATCGGGGCATGACCACATTTGTCTATAAAATGTAGCTCTGAGTCAGGAATAAGTTTATGAAATTCTTCTGCGACAAAAGGCGGTGTTACATTGTCATTTTTACCCCAAATTAATAAGGTTGGCTGTTTTATCTCTTTCAATTCCTCTCCTAAATTATTACGTATAGCACTTTTTGCTAAGGCAATAATTTTAATAACTTTTAATCTGTTATTCGTTATTTCAAATACCTCATCAACTAACTCCTCTGTAGCCATCGTCGGGTCGTAAAAGGTATAAGCTGTTTTATTACGAATATACTCGCGATCTCCCCGTTTGGGATATGTATCTCCCATTCCATTTTCAAAAAGGCCGGAACTCCCGGTAAGTGTCAATGTTTTTATGCGTTCAGGATGTTTTAATATTTGTACTAAGGCCACGTGACCACCTAATGAATTGCCTAATAAATTTATATCTTGAAGATTGAGTCTTTCAAAGAATTTATTGACATATTTTTGAAGTCCACCTACAGTGGTGTTTAACAAGTCCAATTCAAGTAAGGGAAGAAGCGGCACTATTACACGATATTCTTTTCTGAAGTGTTCAATTAAATCACTGAAATTACTAAGTGCGCCAAATAAACCATGGAATAGTACAAGTGTTTCGCCTTCGCCTTCATCTATAAATTTAAATTTATCGTTTTGTTTTATTTCGTAGTTCATAATTTTTGTCGGCAACTATTTTGTCTTACAAATAAACATAATTCAGTTGATAATGTATATTTTTTTTTAGCACACTGTTTTTCAGCGATAAAAATAAAAGTATTTTAGTGTAATGAGCGGTAAAACCCAAAGATCTTTAGTTTTTGGTAGTTCAGTGATGTGTTTTTAATGCAATACCGGCAAAAAATCCGCTGAGATCGGTAAACATATTTTTAAACCAAGGAATAACCTTTCCTATATTGTCTATTACAAAGGGGCCCAAAGGGCCTATGTATTTGTAAGTAATCGAATGTTGCATGCTCTTACTTCCTATCAACCCAATTTTATCGGCATAAAATAGCAATACACTAAAAATGGTAAGGTAAATAAATGTATATAGCGCTATGCCAACAAGCCTGTTAAGCCAGCCCATAAAAATGACCTCTGCTATTTTTTGAATAATTCGTGCCGAAAGTTTCACCATCAAAATTACGACAATCAATACTATAATAAAAGCCAAAAAAGATATCCACTTACCATGCATACCATGGTGATACATATAATTGGCTACAGCAAGAGATAGTTTCATCGCAGCGGCTACTCCTATAATGAGGGCTAAAAATGAGAATATAGCCATAATAACACCCTGCTTATATCCTTTGAAAATAGCTAGCACTAGAATTATTGCGGCTATAATATCAATGATCATTTGCTCAAAAGTTCTTTAACAATATTTGCCACCATTTTGCCATCTGCTTTGCCGGCAAATTGTTTTGTGGCTTTTCCCATTACTTTACCCATGTCAGCAGGAGAAGATGCGCCGGTTTCTGCAATGATAGCCTGTAAGGCGGTACGCAATTCCTCCTCACTCATTTGCTTAGGTAAAAATTGTTCAATTATAGCCAATTCGCTTCTTTCTTTTTGGGCCAGGTCTTCTCGATGTTGTTGCTCATAAATTTCTAAAGAGTCTTTTCTTTGTTTTACCAATTTTTGGATCTTCTTGATTTGTCGTTGGTCTGTAATTTTTGCGGCAGCTCCCGGGTCTGGTTTTGGGTTATT
>NZ_JBNQGD010000314.1:0-1402 GCF_050436765.1 Arachidicoccus sp.
ACCATCGTAAATATAGCTATTGAAGAATTTACGAAGCTACAGAAGTGAAGTAACGTGCGAACCCCATTTCATCAGGAAGTGTTGATGGGATGCAAGCGGCTACTGTGACCAGGGCAATTTCTCCTTAAGAAAATCGTCAGACCAGATTCCAATAACATCCATAAGCTCACAGTTTATCTCCAAAAATAAGGTTCAACAGCACAGCTTTATATAAAAATATCATCGGCTAATAGATGTGCTTTCTGCAAAGCGGCTTTGTCTAACGCTAATGAATATTTGTCTTCTTCAAAACAATCGATCATTTTTTCGGTATCCATGTTTCCGACTAAATCATTCTGTGCCATTGGGCAGCCTCCAATTCCTTTCAAAGCGCCGTCGAACCGCTTACAGCCTGCACTTAATGCAGCTTTCACTTTCTGTCGAATATTTTCCCTGGTAGAATGAAGATGCACCCCAAAGGTTACACCAGGATATTTCGGGATTAAAGTTTCCAGGGCAAAACTTATGTCTTTTGTTGTGGCGAGCCCCACAGTATCTGATAAAGAAATGATTTTAATACCACGTTTTACCATTTCACTTGCCCAGTGCAATAATATTTCTTCATTGTATGCATCGCCGTAAGGATTTCCAAAACCCATGCTCAAATAGATCACCAATTCTTTCTTATTTACTATACACAATTCTTGAATCGCTTCTACCCTTTGCAGACTTTCTTCCATCGTGCTGTTGGTGTTACGCATTTGAAAAGTAGGCGAAATCGAAAAAGGAAATCCTAAGACATTTATTTGCTCAAATGAACAGGCATCTTCTGCTCCCCGCACATTGGCAACTATCGCCAATAATTTTGATTTTGTGCTGGATAAATCTAAATGTGGCAGCACATTTTTTGTGTCTGCCATCTGCGGAATGGCTTTTGGTGAGACAAAACTCCCAAAGTCAATTGTATGAAAACCTACCCGAAGCAGGGTATTGAGATAATTCACTTTTTTTTCAGTAGCAATAATATGCGGCCAACCCTGCATGGCATCTCGCGGGCATTCGACAAGTTGAAGATCGTTAATCATTTGTACTTTTTTAAACGTTTGAAGGTCAAAGTTCGTTATTTTCGAGATTACTTAACCCTCGGAACTAATTGAATACCGCATAAGTCAGTTACAAGCCGATATTTACTATACCTGAGGGTAAACGCCCGCTTGATTTTCGACCTCCAACTTTGTCAACTTCTAATCTTACTCTGCTATTCCCCTGTGTAAGGCTTTACTGCCTGCCTTGCGAGCAAACGCCATTTACCATGATGTTTTACCCACACCAATAAAATTTCCAAACTTACATGTCCGGGCACTTTACTATCGAAAGTCTTGGCAGAAAGCAAGTGTCTAACCGTTGCCGTATGGCCAACAAT
>NZ_JBNQGD010000315.1:0-1052 GCF_050436765.1 Arachidicoccus sp.
CCTTTATCGACGAAGTACCTATATCTATTCCTAATAAAAGCATATTTTTGATTAAAAAATTTTAAATAAAACATCGCAACAATCAAGTGCATATAAAAACAAAACAATAGATTAAACTATAACAATTTTCATATAAGTTGCTATTTAGGAAGAAGCTCACATAATTGTTTACCTTTCTTAAGAGAAGATGCTCTAATTACAATTTCTGAAGGAATCACAATTGTCTTATCCACCATATTTTCTTTATCATGTTTAAGCTTCATTTGATTTATTAATTCTGTTGCGGCAGTTTCGCCCATCAATATTCCGGGATAATTAACCGTAGAAAGATTTGGTGTGATTAAATCGCATATTGCATCATTATTAAAACCAATTACAGCAATATCTTCTGGGATCTTGAATCCTTTTCGATGTAAAACTTGCATGCATACCGCTGCAGAAAAATCGTTTGTAACAAAAAATGCATCTGGTTTTTGTTTTAGTAAAAGCTCTACAGATTCAATTATTTCCGACTTATCTGCCTTACAAATTTTCACTAATTTATCTTTGAAGATTATACCATTATCTTTGAGAGCTTTTTTATAGCCAAGAAATCGTTCATTATAAACATTCCTTTGAAGGTCCGCTGTAATATGTGCGATTCGCGTGCAACCTTCTGCAATCAAATGTGCCGTAGCATCGTAACCAGCATTAAAGTTGTCTATTATTACTTTAGTAGAAGGAACCTCCTGTATAACCCGATCAAAAAATACAACTGGAATTTTTCGAGCAAAAAAAGGTGTAAAATGATCAATATTTTTTGTAGTTAAAGCCAAGGAAGCAATAACCCCGTCAACTCTTTTATTCAATAAACTCTTTGCATTCGCTACTTCTCTTATTCCGGACTCTGCAGAGTTCATAATGAGAATATCGTAATGATCCTTAGTAATTCCTTCTTCGATTCCGGTAAGTACAGAAGTAATAAAATCGCTATTCAATACCTGCACAATTACGCCTATTGTCTTTGTTTGCCGATTACGAAGATTACTGGCAATTGTATTATGCTGATAACC
>NZ_JBNQGD010000316.1:0-2587 GCF_050436765.1 Arachidicoccus sp.
CTTGTTTGATAAAATTACCGGAGAGATTTATAAGAAAAAGTTCGACCTGCCGCAACCTCCAAAATATCAGGATGTTTTTGGTAAAACAATTATTGAACTGGCGGAAAAGAATGATAAAATTATGGGCGTAACGCCGGCAATGCCGAGCGGTAGTTCCTTAAAATATATGATGGAGCAAATGCCTAATCGGGCATTTGACGTAGGTATTTGTGAACAGCACGCGGTAACCCTGAGTGCAGGAATGGCTACCCAGGGCTTGCGCGTTTATTGTAATATTTATTCGTCCTTTATGCAAAGGGCTTTTGATCAGGTGGTACATGACGTAGCTATTCAAAAATTGCCGGTTATTTTTTGTTTAGACAGAGCCGGTTTAGTAGGTGAAGACGGGCCTACACATCACGGTGCTTACGATATTGCTTATTTTCGTTGCATCCCCAACATGATTATTTGCGCACCTATGAATGAACAGGAATTGCGCGATATGATGTTTACTGCCCAGTTGGATACAATGCAAAACCCTATCGTTATCCGTTATCCCCGTGGCAACGGCGTCATGCCCGATTGGCAAAAACCGATGAAGGAATTGACAATAGGCAAGGGCCGCAAACTTAAAGATGGTGAAGATGTAGCCATACTCTCTATTGGTCATCCGGGAAATTTTGCTGCCAGTGCTATTCGCAGTTTACAAAAAGAAGGATTAAATCCGGCGCATTATGATATGCGTTTTGTAAAGCCCCTGGATGAAGATCTGTTGCACGAAGTTTTTACCAGGTACAAAAGGATTATTACGGTGGAAGATGGTACCATAAAAGGGGGCTTTGGTGCAGCAGTCTTAGAATTTATGGCTGAAAATAAATATAATGCTGAAGTAGAAATACTCGGCATTCCGGATCATATCATCGAGCACGGTACTTTGAAGGAATTGTACGCCGAGTGCAAATTCGATGCAGACGCTATTGCAGAAACGGTGAGAAAAATGCTGGAAGGGAAGGTTACGGTAAGAAAGACGAGTTTGATAAACTAAAAAATTAACGATGAAAAAAAGAAAGCATTTAATCCTAACAGCCATTGGACTATTGCTGCTGGTTTTTACATGGTTAGTTGCTCAATTTATATTCATACCTGATTCACTAAAGGGTGTATTAATGGGGATCGGAATTGGAATCGAGGTTTTGGCGCTCATCAAGTGCAACGGAGCTAAGAAACGTCAATTGAAAATGCGAGCGGACAATACTGTTAATTCCACTATGTTTTGAATCCGCCAGTTACTATTTCGGGGGATGAAAGCAGAGGAGGACTTCTTGCTAAGCACAATAAAGCATTCACATCCGTTTCGTCAGGTATTTAAAGGCTGCATTCATTTAGTGCTTCGTTCCCATTAATGGAGGCGCTGATTTTTAAGGGAAATAACCCTTTCCCGCCAAATAGTTTTCTATTTTGTCTAAATGAATTTTCTAAGCAAAACCTAAAGGGTTCAAACCCACCATCTTAGGCAGGTAGCGCATCTTATAAAATCAGTAGTGCTGCAAATACCTGACAAACTACCATTACACATTAATATTTTAGCTGCTATACAGCGCTATTAGCTGCATCCCCGAATAATGTAATTATTTGGAATTTTTGAAATTGTATAGGGAATTTCAAGTGGCCTTTTCTTTTAAAATCATCACTAAAAAAGTCATTTATACTATTCATTTTGTTAACTTGCATTATGATTTCACTATGTCATGAGCGAAATTTGTTAAAGGCTTTATCTAATTTTCCCTTTGTTAAACAAAAACTGATGCGCTTTCTTATTTGGGTGGTTTTGTTGGGACCATCGCTTTCGGTTTTTGGCCAAAGTGAATACTACAATTTTTCTAAGCTAAATACTTCCAACGGTCTGTCAAATAATCAGGTTAATGCCATATTAAAAGATTCCGATGGGTTTTTGTGGTTTGGCACCTCATCCGGGTTGGATAGATACGATGGAAGTTCTTTCAAAATTTTTCGTAAAAAAACAGACGATATTACTTCTTTATGTGATAATTCTATCACCGCCCTTTTCCAACTGCCAGACAGAAATATCTGGGTGATGACCAGGGGTGAACCTTGTATTTATCATTGTGATATCGAAAAATTTGATACGAATTATAATGGTTATTTAAACGCACTCCACTTGCCTTCGGGTAACATTAGTAAAATCGTTCCGGGAAATAATAATCGATATTGGTTTCTTTATGGCAATTTTAATCTTTATCTGTATTCAGCTAAAGACAAACGCTCGAAACGCTTCACTCATGAACCTACATTTATTCCGGATGCAAAAATTAGTTCTGTCGGTGAGACCGGAGACGGAAAATTGTGGCTTGTATATCAAAACGGGTTCATACAGGAATATGATATAAAATCTGATAAAGTTGTTTTCACTTCTACGACTTTACAAAAAATCAATAGAGGTAATATTCCTTACGAACTGCTCGTCGATAAGGATGGAGATCTCTGGATCTGGAGTTATGTATATGGTGTCTTTCTTTTTCATCCACAGGATAATTCCATTAAACAATTTAACGAGAATAGTTTCCCCAGCAAGTTGAAATCCAATCTG
>NZ_JBNQGD010000317.1:0-3121 GCF_050436765.1 Arachidicoccus sp.
TGTAATCATTGGTGGATGAGTGTTTGTTTTTATCGGGGTTTGCGTGCCAGAGATATTTATGTCAATGCCCCGGACTGGTACTTTCTAAATGGAACAAGTAAAACGGCCATGGGCTACCGCGAATCGGATTGGTCCTTGCCAAGGGACAGACAAATAATTATAGAAAGGCAGAATATATATGATGGTACCTGGACCAAAACACCTTCGATGGGTTGGACTTTTGTTCCGCTTACGCAATACCATGGTGGCGGCAGCGCAGCAACTATTGAACCGCTTTCAGAACATTTGCATGATTACGATGCACATTTAATGCAAAATTTTGGCAGTGGGGTACAAGCCTGCTATCGTGGACCACGATTATTTGATACACCGGCAACAGAAGCACTCGTAAAAAAAGATGTAAACTGGTATAAAAAATATCGCGACATTCTCAATTCCGATATCATACACCTTCGTCGTGCTGACGGAAAAGATTGGGACGGTATATTGCATGTAAACCCGAAGTTAAAGGAAAAGGGTTTTGTGATGCTCTACAATCCTTTAAACAAGGATATTACGCGCACGATCAAACTGCCATTATACTATACCGGACTGAGTAAGACTGCAAGTATTCGAATCGAAAACGGACCCGCAAAAACTTATCGGCTAAATCGGGATTACTCGGTAGAAATAAAGGTAACCATTGCTGCACAGGGATATAGTTGGCTGGTTATTCAGTAAAGATATAAAGCTCGTAAATTTTAATCTTATGTTTAATGTGATCAAGAAACAGTATCTAAAACATACAACCTGTTTACTTATTGTTATAGGTTTATTACTTGGCGGATGTAGCATAACAAGGTCCTTGGTAAGCACAAGGGCAGTAGCCGTTGAAACGATTTCTTTGGCTCCAAGTTCCGAGCCGCAAAAAATTATCACTACGAATTCTTTAGATGAAAACCATACCTCAAATCCAGATGTGATTATTGAAATTGATGACGCAAAACCGGGGCAATTAATGGATGGAATTGGCGGCGCATTTAATGAGCAGGGTTGGGATGCCCTTTTATCGCTTTCACCATCGGAAAGACAACTGGTTCTTGAAAATTTATTTAATGTCAAAAATGGTGCAAATCTTTGTTTCAATCGGATTCCAATTGGTGCCAGTGATTTTGCTTTAAGTGCCTATTCCCTGGACGATACAAAGGATGATTGGCCCCTGAAAAATTTTTCTATTAAGCGTGACGAATCTTGCATGATTCCGTATATAAAGGCTGCGCAGCAAATAAACCCGAGAATGAAATTTCATGCTTCACCTTGGTCGCCGCCCGGGTGGATGAAAACAAATGGAAGTCAGACAGGTGGTGGAGAACTGCTGGGTGATAATCGTACGCTACAGACGCATGCCCATTATTTGGTGAAGTTTCTCAAAGCTTACGAAGGACATCATATTTTTATTGACCGTTTATGCCCTCAGAACGAACCGCTTGTATCGGGCAGTTATCCGGGGTGTAAGATTCCCGCATCCCTATATTGTCGGGCAGTAACTGAATTTATTATTCCTGCAGTAAAAAAGGCTGGCTTAAAAACCAGAGTCTGGGCTGGTACGTTTAATTATTGGAAGGCCGATACACGTAAACATTTTGAAGCAATATTTGCGTCAGAACAGATGAATCGAGCTATTGGCGGAATTTCGTTTCAATATAGCAATATAGATTGGGTTAAGCAATATCATGAGAAATACCCGGCGGTTAGCATGCAGCATTCTGAATCTGAATGTTACAATGGCGCCAATGCCAAAGTAGAGGTTCTGCGTGACTTTCAGGACTATATTGCTTATACCAGAGCGGGATGCGGGCTTTTTACCTTTTGGAATATGGTTTTGCCGGAACCACATACCAGCACTTGGGGCTGGAGCCAGAATAGTCTGGTGACGATAGATAAGAAAAAGAAAAGTGTTCAATATGAGCCTTCCTATGCGCTAGCGAGGTTTTTGGGGCACCATGTCATTGCAGGGTCGCATTATTTACCAGCAAGGATTACCAAAGGAGATTCATTGATCGGTGATTTAAATTTTGCGCCCAAGGATTGTGTGAAATTTATGCATACCGAGCTAGCCAAAGGAGAACAGGTTGCCGCCTTTATAAAGCCAAATGGTAATATCGTTGTCTTCTTGCTAAATCAGGGGGGTGCTGTAACAGCGAAATTAAAGACTGGTCATAAATCGGTGGAGGTTACGTTGCCGGCTGAAAGTTTGGTTGCTGCTGTCTTTTGATACCTCAATGGAAATATAGCTTTAAAGGTTATAAGGAACATTTTTCGGGATTATATTCGATTTAAAAAATATACTGATGAAAAGAATTACTTTCTTGGTTTTGACGTTTTTGTTGATAGCGACATTTATTTATGCCGCTGCGGGAAATGATCCCAGAATATGGTTTTCACATCCGGCACAAAAATGGGATTCCGGGGGGTTGCCCATTGGCAATGGGCGTATGGGGGCCATGATGATGGGTGGGATTCAAAAAGACGTTATACAATTTAATGAGCAAAGTCTCTGGAGTGGGGATAATAATTGGGATGGCGGTTATGAAACGGGGGACCATGGTTTTGGATCCTATCGCAATTTTGGGGTGGTGGAAGTAGATTTTAATCAAAAGGATTCTGCCAACAACTACAAAAGAAGCCTGAATCTGGTAAAAGGTATTTACAAGGTGTCTTTCAACAGCCATGGAATAACTTATCGCAGAGAAGCTTTTGCAAGCCATCCCGATCAGGTAATGGTATTTAGTTATACAACGGCGGGGAAAACCGATCAATTATCCGGGCATATTTCATTGCAATCCGCACAAGGAGCGGCGGTACAAGGGGACGACAATAGTTTGCAATTTGCGGGAATTATGCCTAATAAATTGAAATACGCGGCCAAGTTAGTTGTGCAGCACAAAGGCGGTATGGTCGTTGTGAAAGACAATGAGTTATACTTCACCAAATGCAACTCAATAACGCTTTATCTCGACGCGCGCACTAATTATAAGCCCGATTACCATGCGGGCTGGCGAGGTGTAGATCCTTTACCTGTTGTTGAAAAAGAATTGAACGCTGCTACTGATAAAAAATATAAGAAATTGCTGTTAGCGCA
>NZ_JBNQGD010000318.1:0-1120 GCF_050436765.1 Arachidicoccus sp.
TACGACGGTTTTACTGTTTTCTACGAAACCATTTTCTGTTACAAATAAATAGCGAGTTTCATCCACTGGCATACACCCTTTAAATAATAATTCCAAAACTAGATTAGGATGATTATTAAATATATTATCAGGAAATATCTAAATTTTTAATTTTCCTCTCTTAAATTTTTTAAATCTTTTGTAGAAGGCTGAACCCAATCTACAGATGAGGCAGAAATTGGGACGAGCACTTGATGCGGCTAGAGGCCTGGCAACGGTGCCAACTGTCTAAGGTTCAATCTCAGTGAAGCCACAGAGATTTTGACAAAAATTATGGCCTGTTAAAGGGCCTGTAAATAGCGCATAAGGGGCAGTTCTACACTGATTGAATCACGCTCAAGACCTTCTGACAGCTAACTAGAGATTTATTCTTACCCTAGCATGTTCACAAATCGAGTTTGGTTCACAATATTGTGATACGCTGCCATGTTTGATAGCATAAGATTGACTATCATTTAGATGAATAATTTTCGTTAAATTTTTACTAAAACAATCACAATCTAAAAAATGTATATATATTATAAAATCATTTTGAAACATTCACTCAGATCACCTTTCACAAAATCGAACGTGATGCTCCCAGAATAAATAGAAATGTTGTTATTTGGATTAAATGCTGTTGAATATATATTAATTTGTTGTTCTTTGATATAAAACTCGTTGAAGAGTTTTTGCACATCACAATTTCCTGCCCAATTGCTAAAATCAATATTTTAGAAAAATCAGCATAATTTTTTTAACATACTTCCCCCATGAAGTTGAATTATCTCGAAAGCGTAAAATGAAGTCTCCGCCATTTACAATACAACCAACAAATCGAATTCTGATGAAAAATCCTGGTCGGTTCCAAATAACCTTAATTTTTTAATTTTACACAATGAGTAAGATTTTATTGAAGAAATTAGCGAAAACGTGTTTCGCGCAAAGTTTAAAGTTCTTTCTCTCTTCTTCTTCTCGACGCACATAGGACCTCGATTTTATATTTATAGATATACAGTACCCGTAAAAAACTTTGGAGCATCGATTCAAAAAATCCACTTTACTTTTTACGTATCTATTATTTTGGGACACCCTGTAATGT
>NZ_JBNQGD010000319.1:0-1850 GCF_050436765.1 Arachidicoccus sp.
TGTAATAATAATCCTATCGGAAGCTAGTTCGCCCCAAGGAGCTCTGTTATTTTTTAACTGCGTCTGCCACTGCTTATTCGTGGTTTTACCCAATTGAAATAACGGGGCAGCAATGGCGTTTTTTATCTTGATATCAGCGCGGATGGTCGGCTCTTTTGGGGAGACGCTTATATACACAAGCCCACCAAATGGGGAGGCTATACTGGTCGTTTCTTTCTCCAATTTTTCTACTTTTACTATTTTCGGCATCCTGCGCCAATCTTGCTTTCCGGCAATCCAGGCACCCAAATTATCTGAATGGCTGCCTATTTGAACCGCGATGTTTTTTCCCACCAAATAACCGGGGATCGTTACTTCAATTGGCTCTCCTGCAATAGCGTACAAACCGGTACTATAAAGGTTATTATTCCAAGCTCCGGAATATCCTAGATGAGAAACAATTGGAATCAGGCGCTTCTCAATTGGTTGGTGATCTAAATGATAGATTTTCTCAATTTTCACCGCACCTTCCTTCACGGGTCCGGGAAAATTTATAAATGAAGGCTGAGCTCGCACATTTTTATAATCATCACTGCTAAGTATTTTGTCACTCCATTTTAATATTGCCTTCCTAAGCGCAGTGTCTTTTACAGAGAGCGGGTGCTGCGGGGAGATAATTACATTTTGAGGGATGATAGTTGCTGTTTGCGCAGAGCTATTTTGCACAAATAAAATACAGCAAAGGCATAGCATTGCGAATAACACTTTTTTCATTGTTTGCACATTTAAAAAATTAGAGATAATAAATTGATATCAAAAGCCTTCTTCTGATTTATAAGCAATGCAGGACTAAGTTTTATTATAACAGAATGTTTCTATGCATCTGAAAGATATAAACAGTTTTTAGAAATCCACCAGACAAACGATTGTGTAAGTATTACAAGTACTTTTAAAATTACAGTGGGGCAACCGCTCCTCTCCTATAGTAAAAGTAGCTTTCCGAAGGGGGCCCAAATAAAATGCCGTTCAGAAGTATGAACGGCATTTAAAAATATGAACGATGCAATATTACGCATCCTTACCATGACAGTTTTTATATTTCTTGCCACTACCACAAGGGCAAGGATCATTACGACCAGTTTTGGGACCAACTACCACTGGTTGCTGTTTTACATTTGCACTTGGGTCATAATAATCATTGCCATTTGCACCGTAATCACTACCCGCTTCATCTATTTCTTCCTTGTTAGCATGAAGACCACTCAAATCTGTTTTGCGTTCATGCCCTTCACGAAGTTGTCCATTTTGTTGTGTCTCTACCGGGATATTCCCATGAGATAAGAAAGTCACAATTTCAACATTCACTTCGCTATTCATCTTAGCAAACAAACCAAAAGCTTCTTGTTTGTATATCACCAATGGATCCTTCTGCTCATATTGTACTGTACGCACACTTTGCTTCAAATCGTCCATTGAACGAAGATGTTCTTTCCACGCATCGTCGATAAACCCAAGCATCAATGTCTTTTCCAAAGAATTTACCAACTCAAAGCCATTGCTATCAATAGTCTTTTGCATGTTGGCTAATACCTGAAGTGCTTTGCGACCATCGGCAAATGGTACCACTACATTTTCAATCTGATTGCCCTGTGCTTGACGGATATTTTTAAATACCGGCAAAGCATTTTTGGCTATTTCTTCTTTGTGTTTTTGATAATTTTCAAATGCCTCATTATACAATGTATCCGCCAATTCATTCATATTGCTTTTACCAAATTCCTCTTCAGTTATCTTGGTATCCAACGCTAATTGTACAATTGCATTTAAGCGGAACCCTTCATAATCATTCGCATCTTTATGATTAAAGGCAA